>CAMCQL010000090.1 GCA_945877005.1 Chryseobacterium gleum | reverse complement strand
TATGCCAGCTGCCAACCTGGGCTTAGCGAAAGTGGCGGTTCAGTGGTTAATTGAACATTTGTGCTTCGTATCAAGTGTAGTGCTGGTTGACAGTTTTGTGCTCCGAAACCCGCCACTACGCAAAGCCGCGAAACGTTGTATGCCATAGTCATCAAGAGCTCAGATGATTGTAAACTTGTTTTTTTTGGGGGTGTAGTGTAATAGTCCCCAATTTCAATCCAAGGGCAATTAGTCACCTTGAATATCAGTTGATTCTCCAAACATCACTAATTGATACATAGCAGTATCCGGAGTATACAAGTACCCACCATGCCAGATAGCAAATGCAACACTATCCGAAGCATTGTTCATGACCTTGACAAACTCATTAGTGATGATGAGGTTGCGTTCCGGCTCAACGGATAGCACTTGTGGGTGTGGAGTATTCCGGGCATAGTACACACCCCATTTGAAGGCACCCCAAGTAATGCCAACGGTAATTACCAGTCCGGCGACTACACATAAGATTTTGGTAGTTCGTTTGTTCTTCATAAATCCAAGTTCAGCTCAAAGGTGCTGAATAACCAATTAACTAGATGATTTAAATATGTCTGTTTTAGCACAAGTAGTGCTTGTTTACCTCTTGATTGGTTTCTCATGGTTCATGCTGAACGTTGTGGTACACCGGAAGAGGAAGCTCTGGTGGTTTACTTTATCCTTCGCGGTATACACTTTTGCTTGGCCAGTAATGTTTATAGCATCACTCAAAGATTACCAAAGACTTCAGAAGATGCTCAAACCGTTTGACAAGTGGACGTTTGTATTTACTGGTCAGCGCAAGTTTATAAAATAGTAGGGCGGCTTGCAGTTTTGGTTTTATGTACGGATTTATTTGAGCTATAATTGTTGCCTATGTACGTCCTGATTAATAAGCTGCTTGTTCTGATCTTTAGTACCTGGAATCTACTGCCTGTCGGTTACGTAGTTTTTAAATTTGTAGAAGGTTACAGCACATCTCGTTTTGATAAGAGGCTACTGCTACTTCTAATTCCGATAGCATTAAGGTTCACCTTAGATGGTAGAATTGGAGCTGTGTGTTGTGATGAGTCTATGTCAAGTAGTACGGGGTCTGGAACATGCAGCTGGCATGATGGAGTGTGCTACTGGCAATATGAGATATTCACAAAGGAGTATGACTCTGCAGTCTTGAACCTACTTGTTGGAGGCAACGAAGAGTATGGGGTTGCGACGTACAGAACAATATTTAACGATTAGTGATGGCATCTTTAGAACTAGAGGTTTCAAACCTGCAAAGTCACTATGACTTTCTGACCGCACTTTTCAAGGGTCACCCTTGGTATTCATTTGAATTGCTACCAAACGCTGAGTACATCCTGACCAACCTTTCCAACGGTCGGCAGATTCACTTTAAGCAAGGTGATGATGATCAGGTTGGTCTTGTTACGTTCCGAACAGAGAGTGAAGAAGATTTCTTTGAACGGTTTGATGCCATCACAACACTTGGAGGATCAATTTCTGCTGAAGTAAAGGAGATTAGACCCGGTCACTTCTCTGCTTGGGCTAAAACACCTTGTGGTTGGGGCTTTGGTATTGCTTGGTCTAAAGATTTAGTTTAATGTAAGAAAGGGGTAGTTGCCTACCCCCTCTCACTACTTAGTGATGGCATACCAGCATGCCGCCAGTATACCCACTACTATCCGCATAAGGATCTGCACCAGTGCTTTGTGCCACCTATCATCTAGTCGGTCACAAGAATCTACAAAAGACATGACCAGACTACCCAAGATGTAGAACACCACAAGAACACCGGCAATCAAACCCACCGACATCAAGCAAAAAGTTCATAAGACCACCCACTTCGCTCCAAGAAGGTGTCTATGTAGCTGCTCTTGTTGGCTTCCGTAACTTTTTAGATAGTATGGCCTTATTTGTTTGGTTTCTTGGCAGGCTAAATTGTAGTCCAAAAGGCTGATTACAGTCTATGGCCATTCCCATTTAGACATTGGATCCAACCCGGGCATGCGAACGGAAATTCAGTAAATTGCATATAATCAACAAAAAAGCCACCTATTTCTAGATGGCTTTTACTTGCTCCCCTTTTCCTCGAAAGATGCAACTGTTGATTGTGAGGACAATGTGCTTACATATAGAATTTACTCAGATTTTTACAAAATTAATTTTGATGAAATTGTCAATTCAACAAATTAGTGTTAGCGAGTTCAAAATAGTATTTTCTAAATTAAAATCTGCAGATAAAAAGTGGTTTATTAGTATCTTACACAACCTTAAGGAGTATACATTTCACATAATAATTGGTGCTAATAAAGAAGTATTAGGTTTTTGCGCTATAAAAGTTGTGAATCGTCTAAATGTTGAGATCTCATTTTATATAAAGCCTCAGTACCGTAATAATTCTTTTGGAAGTTCATTTGTTGCCTATATTTTGAAGAAGATACCAATTTCGTTCTTCCAAGTTTCAAATTACAATGGGTCTGCAATTTTATTTTTTGATAAACTAGTAGAAAAAAATGAACTTATTTGTTCGTACCACCGTGGGATTCGCAAATACACTAAAAATCTTGAATGCGCAAATAGCAAAGTCAATGCTGCATAAGGAAATAGTCTTCCTTGTCTATATATTGCCGTCAGGTTGCTTAAAAAACACTTAACTTAGTTCAACCGAAAACCTGTTCAGACTAATCCGACCATCTCACAAGAATGTAATTCAAGCCTACAACGAACTTTGTAAATAAGTCAAAATCAATAATTACTAACAATTAAAATCAAACAACATGTTCAAAGATCCATTCTCATTTGAAGGCCGTATCAGAAGATTAGAATACGGTCTTAGCCACCTTATTGGCACTTTTATCTTTTATGTAATTGCATTCATGGTAGGCGCTATGTCTGTCTCATCTGGAGATGAAGGAATATTTGCAATACTATTTCTTTTCTACATTCCATACTTATGGTTTATTTGGGCTCAAGGAGCTAAAAGATGTCATGATGTGGGAAATAGTGGTTGGTGGCAACTAATCCCTTTCTATGCTTTGTGGATGCTTTTTGAAGACGGGCAACCCGGACCAAACCAATACGGTGAAAATCCAAAAGGTATTCAATCAATTGGTGGACAAACTCCCCAAGTTGGACAAAATACAGGAACATCAGGCGGTTATCAAGGAGGATACACTGGAGGACACAATAACCCAATCACAAATTATTCATCAACTGACATCCCATCTAACACTGGCAGTTACAAGGACGGTGATTTATACAAATAATATAAATTAATATGCACGACATTAGAAATCTTACAATTAGCAGCACGAACCCCTGCTTACTTGTTTACTTAATTGACCAAAGCGGTTCAATGAATGAAAAATTCGGAAATGCTTCACATACAAAATCCGTGGAAGTTACCAACGCAATAAACGACATTTTGTATGAAGTCGGTTTACGTTGCATTGGAAGCGGTGGGGAACTCAAAAACCGATTTGAAATTGCGATTATAGGATATGGCAAACAGGAAAATGTTGTTCAGTCAGGATGGGAAGGACAGCTATCAGGTAAATGGGTAGTCTCAATTAAAAATATTTTTGAGTTCCCTCTTGGACAAGAAAACGATAAACCTATTTGGATTAAACCATATTCGGTAAGTAATACCCCAATGACAAAGGCTTTTGAAAATGCTAAACGCCTATGTAATGACTGGATAAACTGGGGTAATCATAGGGACTGTCATCCACCCATTATTATTAACATAACTGACGGTGAAGCGACAGATGCAGGAAGCAGTTTTAATGATTTAAAAAGTCAAGTAGAGCAAATAAGAAGCTTGAGAACAAACTATGGTTCAGTTAGCATTTTAAATATTCACATTTCTACAAGAGCAGGCGATAAATTGTTATTTCCAAGTGAAGTAAACAATGGCGACAAATTTGAAAGGCTTCTATTTGAAATGTCTACCCCACTGGATGAAAACATGATAAGAATTGCCCAGCAAAGAGGGTATGACATTCGACATAATGCAAAAGGTTATGTTTTCAATGGTAATGCCACTGATTTAATTAACTTCTTAAACATCGGAACTCCACAGTAATGGGTATAACAGTTTTGCAACTTCATAAAAGAGCATCCTATGAGTTTAAACACATACAGGATAAGTATGCCATAAATTCAAATAAGAAAACTTTTGCATTAGCAGATGGAACAACACAGAGTTTCAATTCAGAAATTTGGGCAGAGTTAATTACAAAAGGATTTGTGGCAAATCCTATATTCAATTCAAATGAGCTTATAAATTCTTTTTTGAAGCAAGTAGAAGAGTATAAAAGAGCAAAATTTGAATTTAGCACTAATCCAGCTAAGGCATCATTGGAAAAAGTAAAACTGAATAAAGGTGGCACAGCCACCTTTATAGGTGTGCAATTCATTGAGCAAAATAAACTTGACGTAATATCGTGTGGTGATACGAATTTATTTTTACTGAATATTGAAAATAAAATCATTCCTTTTCCATTTGCTGATGTGGATAGCCTGGATGCAAACAATTTTTTCATCAATACCGAACAACTTTTACAAAATAAAATTGATGAAACATTTTTTAAAAAAAGAACCCTTGAATACTCGCCTTCGGATATCCTGATAGTGGCTACTGATGCTCTTAGTAGGCTTATTTTGAAAAAGCCATCTACAACAACAGAACTTTTAGGAATTAATACTTTTGAAGAATTACATCAATTCTGTTTAAAATATTGGGAAAATAAAGAACTCCAAGAAGACGATATTTCAGCTATCATTGTTCCTCTTGATAGTATGACAGATTTTAAGCTAATTTCTCCGCCAAAAGACTTTTCTTTTCCAAAAGAAAAAGAAAGAGAATTTATTGCGGCATCCTTACAGCAAAAAAATCATAGAAACTATACAGATATGGAAATGAACGAAATCCAAAACCAATTTAATGGAGTTGCACAAGACTTTCATCAGGTCAAAGAAAAACTAAAGCTGCACGAAATACTATTGATGGTAGTGATTAGCCTTTTAATAATCAATATTCTCTTACTGTATTTCCTAAGACCCATAAATACAAAAGGTGATGATGCCAAAGGCAAAAATAAAACTGAAAATGTTGTAATTCAGAAGAAGGTTGAGCAGACTAAGCCAAATCAAACTATATCTAATGAAGAGGCGAAAAAGAGACAGGAAGAGTTAATTAAAGCAGGTTACAAAGTTTCCGCAGATGGCATTTGGGGAGCACAATCGGAAAAAACTTGGAATGAATATCAACAAAAGAAAAAAGGTCAGAAGTAGTAATGGCTAAGAATTATCCAACCATCGGTGAATATAACCAACTAATACAAAAAAAAGGTGGTAGTGCTTTTAGGTCTTTGAATGGAATAAATCTAATTCCATCTAGAACATCACCAATTAAAGTTTACTTGTTTGGTTCAGGTGCATTTGCGGCAGTCTTTAAAGGTTCACTAAATGGTAGTACATATGCTATTAGATGTTTTTTGTCAGCTGAAGACGAAACAATCAATCGCTACAAATCAATATGTAACTATCTTAAAAACATCAGTTCATCTTGGAAAACTGAATGCGAATTTATTGAAAATGAAATATCTATTAGTGGGAATTCATATCCTATATTGAAAATGGAATGGATGAATGGTTTACTTATCAATCAGTTTGTATCAAATTATCTAAGTGAAAACAATGTTTTGACAGAACTTCAAGCACAATTAGTTTCAGTTTCAGAGGATTTAGAAAGGAACAAAATAGGACATGGAGATATTCAATGTGGTAATATCATTATTGAAGGAACATCAAATGATTTTCAGGTAAAACTAATTGACTATGATGGAATGTATGTTCCAGATTTAGCCTGCAAAAAATTAGTAGAGAAAGGAAGAAGTGAATTTCAGCATCCTAAAAGGTCACTATATAATTTTAGCCCTGAAATGGACAGGTTTTCATTTTGGGTAATTATAACAGCATTGGAAGCCCTCAAACATGACAAAACTCTTTGGCGTGAAGTAATGCAAGGTGGTTTCAATACGCTTGACAATTTCCTTTTTACAATTCAGGACTTTTTAAGTCCTAATCAATCAGCTTTATTCAATAGACTTTACAAACTAAACTCAGCATCGCTAAATTTTTATTTGGAAACTCTTAAGTTGTTATGCAACAGTGAATATTCGGTTATTCCTCCGCCAGCCTTGTATGGAAATTCGCCTAAGTCTTCAAAATCTAGTCCCTTCGAACATCAGAAATACGTTCCTAATAGCCAAAATACTGATAGGTCTGTATCTACCAACACTTATAAGATTATTACAAACAATGGCACTGCCTCAGTTTTGACATCCACATTTCAAAGACTTGGTTCGACACCTTTAGAACTTGACAAACAAACTTATGAGGGAAAACTGATTTTAGTTTCAAACGGCAAGGAGACAAAACGAATTACACTTAACTCACATCAAAACTTAATTGCAATAAAATTTGACTAACGGCCTACGCATTTGGTGGCACATTTGCAAAACCGCACAATCCCTTGTATTCCCCCCCCGAAAATTCTAAATTAACAAAATGTTGATTGTTGATTTTTCGGAAAAGAATACGAGCCGATTCAACGAAAGCCAGTTCATTCAGGTTACGTGAAGTGTCCCCGTAGTAAATTCTGTTCCTTAATTGGTCTGGATGTTTTCAGTTCATATATTGTAATGCTCCCCAATTATGAACCAGGGATTGTGTGTTACTAAGTTAATAATTCAGTGGTTAGGATGCTTTAGTTGCAGGAGTATTTGCCTCAAAGTGAGATGTGACCCTGATTTATTCTGAATACAATAATCCCTAACTTGGTGTTACAGTAACTGGGCTCAACATTTACAACAGCAGATTTTAAAACGGAGTACCAAAAGCAACGTGCTACACTACCGGATAACCGGAGCATTACACGCTACTTGAAGTCTTTAATCCAGGATCAATTGATTGAAAGAACTCAGAAAGGCACCTTCTTGAGATTGTAGGTAGCCATATTGTCCAAATAGTCCCAACAAGCCACCTTAGCATTAGGGTGGCTTTTGGTTTTTAGTTTTTCCTGCAGTCATTCCTGCAGTCAAATTCAAGTCACTCTGCAGTCAGAATTGAGGAAATGGTTACCTTAGTTGAGTTAATAAAAGTCTAACCCTTGCAGAGGATTAAACACTCTTAACCACTTAATAATCAACAAAAAAGCCACCTATTTCTAGATGGCTTTTACTTGCTCCCCTAATTGACGAAAGATGCAACTATAATGCGATGATTGAGTATGTGACAATTAGGAAATTAATGGGTTGAACTTCGTTCATTGGGGAATGAAAATAATTTTTACAACAAATCCGCAAAAACTAAATTTGCAGTAATTTTAGTAAGTTCGTTAATATTCATACAATAGATAATTAAATCTCAATAAAATGATTAACATAGAGGAAACAAATTT
>CAMCQL010000089.1 GCA_945877005.1 Chryseobacterium gleum | reverse complement strand
TGGATTGAGCCTTTATTCTTCAAAACAAAATTTTCATGGAAAGAATTTGGAATGGGTCTTCTAATGATTGTTGGAATTTACATTGTAACAAACGATTTCGATGCAAAAGAATACCTAGCGCTGACTTACGGACTAATTTCAGCAATGTTAGCAGCGATCTTCTCCGTATCAAATGCACATCTTTCAAAAACAGAAGCTGCCTCAGCGCTTACCATTCATGAAATGTTCGTAGGGTTTTTATTATTGTCTGGAGTACTGCTCTACAATGGAGAATTCGATGAAACCTTATTTGAAATGACTACAAGTGATTTATTATGGTTATTATTTTTAGGAATCATTTGTACCTCCGTTGCATTTTTAATCACCATTGAAGTCGTTAAAAAACTAGGCACATTTACCGTTTCACTAAGTATCAATTTAGAACCTATTTACACGATTTTACTTGCTATAGTATTACTTCATGAACACACATTACTTTCCAAAGAATTTTACATTGGAGCAACCATTATTGTGTTAGTCGTACTAGGAAATACGGTGTTAAATAGACCTAAAAAGAAGCAGTAAAAGGATCAAACGTTCCCAAACTTTCCACATGTTTCACCGTTCCATTTTCTACTCTTAACACTTTATTTGGAAATTTATCCACCAAAGACATGTCGTGCGTTGCCATTAAAATCGCTGTGTTTTGTTCGGCAGCAATCGCAATCAAAACGCGCATAATCTCTTCTGAGGTTTCTGGATCTAAATTACCAGTAGGTTCATCAGCTAAAATTAACTCTGGTTTATTTAATAATGCACGGGCAATCGTAATACGTTGTTGTTCGCCACCTGATAAAGCAAACGGCATGGTATGCAATTTGTCTTTCAGCGAAACAATGTTAAGCACTTCTTCAATTCGTTGATCTATAAGGCTTTTATCAGTCCAACCCGTAGCTTTTAGAACAAATTCTAAATTTTTATAAACTGTACGATCTGTCAACAATTGAAAATCTTGAAATACAATTCCTATTTTTCTTCTCAAACTTGGAATGTCCTTCTTTTTTAATTGCATTAAATCAAATCCTACCACACTTCCATTACCTTCTTCTAATGGAAGTTCGCCATACAACAGCTTAAGAACACTACTTTTACCTGAACCAGTTTTACCAATTAAAAAAACAATTTCATTTTTTGCAAGTTCAAAATTTAATCCCTTCACAATCGTACGTTCTTGTTGACGTATTACCCCATCATGTATTGCAATAACTTTTTCCATTTTTTTTGATTTGATGTAAAATTGGAAAAAATAAAAACGAAAAAAATTATACGATAGAATAATCTCTTAACAGATTCACGTTTAAAACTTTTGCAATACGAATTTATATCATTGAAATAGGGCTCTATTTTTACAGTTCCAAATTAGAGGAATTATGCATCGTTATTTAATTGTTTTCTTTCTATTTCTGTCTTTTACTCATTTCGCACAATTGACAGAAAAATACACCAGTAATTACGTGGAATATGAAAAAGCCCTTGACTTGTTCAAAAAAGAGCAATACAGTGCTTCACGCAATTCCTTCCGTAAATACATCGATAACATTACTGATAAAAATGACCCCTCCTATACTAAGTCGTTGTATTACGAAGCAATGGCTGCACTTGAGTTGCAACAAAATGATGCTGTTCAATTGACCCAAAATTTTGTGAAAAATTACCCTGAAAACAATTACAAAGGGCAACTTTTTACAAAACTAGGTCTTTACTTTTTTTCCAAAAAAGACTATAAAACTACCATTGAATGGTTCAAAAAATTAGAACGCAAAGATTATCCAAAAGAGAATAAAGACGAGTTTTACTTTAAAATGGGTTATGCTTACTTTCAGCTAAATAAATACACAGATGCACGAAATGCATTTTATGAAATTAGAAATAACAAAGGTCAATACGGGATTACAGCAATGTATTATTACTCACATATTTCTTACCAAGATAAATCGTACCAAACAGCATTAGATGGTTTTTTAAAAATTCAAAACGAACCAAAATTTAATGGAATCGTACCTTATTATATCTGTCAAATTTATTACTTACAAGGAAAATATACAGAGGTCACTCAATTTGCAAAATCTATGAGTGATAGTGTCATCAAAGCGAATCAAAAACATATCCAATTGGTAGTGGGTGATTCCTATTATAAAATTGGAAAATACGATGAGGCAGCTGTTTACCTTGAACACTATAATCGAATGGGGAAAACAAGCCGACAAGAAGATTACCAGTTAGCGTATTCATATTTTCAAGCAGGCAGCTATGATAAAGCGGTAAAGTACTTTGACAAGATTGCCCAAACTAAAGACGAACTAGGACAAATTTCCTTGTATCACATCGCAGAAGCCTACTTAAAAAAAGGAGACCAAAAAGCAGCTCGAAAAGCCTTTGAGATTGCAGCAACCATAGACATCAACAAAAAAACACAAGAAGATGCATTGTATAATTTCGCAGTAATCTCTTATAAATTAGACAATAATCCTTATAACGAAGCGCTGAAAGCACTCTCTTTGTTTTTAACCAAATTTCCTGAATCCGAACGCAAAAATGAAGTTTCTGAATACTTAGTAAACGTATACAGCCAAACAAACAACTATGAATTTGCATTAAAATCCCTGGATAAATTCGCGAAATTAGATATCAAGCTTAGTACTGCTTACCAAACAATTGCTTTCAATAGAGGAGTAGAATTGTTTTTAAATAAAAACTATTTTAAATCCATCGATGCCTTTGAATTAGTAGATAAATATCCCATCGATTTAAACATTTCAGCACGTGCGAAATATTGGGTGTCGGAAGCTTATTTTCTAGCTGGTAATTATTCTAAAGCAATTGAAGGATTCAAAAACTTTTTAGGATTTCACAATACCTATTTATCTGATTTAAGAATGGATGCATATTACAATTTGGGGTATGCCTACCACCACAAAACAGAATATTCAGAAGAAATTGAAGCATTTAAAATGTTCTTGCAAGAAGCAAAAGACAAAGGGAAAAAAGAAAAAATTCTCGATGCAACTTTACGTTTAGCTGATGCCTATTATCTTACGAATGCAAACGACTTAGCGATTCGTAATTATCAAACTATTTTCAATGAGAAAATGGGCAAAGAAGACCAAGCTTTGTACTACATTGCACAAACCTATGGATTTAAAAAAGATTACGATAGCAAAATTCAGTATTTAGATAATCTAATTGCTACTTACCCAAATTCAAATTATTATCAACCCTCTTTAATACAATTGGGATTGGCTTATCGCACACAAGTTCAAGACGACAAAGCATTGGCTTGCTTTGAAAAAATCGTTGCTGAATTTCCAGAAAATATCATGGTAAAAGATGCCTGGATTGAAATGGCAGATATCTACTTGAAAAAACAAAACTTTGAACAAGCAGAAAGCTACTTCAAAAAAGTGCTTGAAAAATACAATACGGATAGAAATTCTTGTGCAGATGCTGTAAAAGGACTTGTTAATGTTTACAAAGCGTGGCAAAAACCTGAATTAGTTGAACCAATTTTCACAACGTATACATGCGCTGAATTTTCAAAAGACGAACAAGAAGATATCTACTATAATAGTGCCATAGACCCCTATTTAGATAGTAACTATACTAAAGCAATTCCATCTATCCACAAATACCTTACTAAATACCAAAACACGGGACGTTATTCTACAGAGATGAAAGCGTACTTAGCAAATGCCTACTATCAACTAAAAAATGAAGACAGTGCAATGGTTGTCTACAAAGAATTACTAGATGGTCCTACAACTGAATTTTCTGAATTAGCAGCACTAAGAGTTTCAAGAAATTACTACAACAGTAAAAAGTACGAGGAAGCTTTGACGTATTATACTAAATTAGAAAACATCACCTCACGTCCTGATATTATGTACAATACCGCGTTAGGATTAATGCGTTGTCATTTCATCTTGAAACACTGGAGCAATGCTACAATGTATGCCAATAAAGTATTAGAATCTTCCAAAAACAAAGACACTAAAGCACAAAATTTAATTCAAACTGAAGCTGAGTTTGCAGCAGGAATGAGTAATTACAACATTGGGAAATTCAATGAAGCGAGAAAATCATTATTATGGATTATTGCCAATAACAATACCAAAATTGCAGGTGAAGCAAGGTATGCAATGGCTGAAATGAGTTTCCAAGAAAAAAATTACACCAAAGCAGACGAAGAAATTCAACAAATTTTCACAATGAAGCCCACTCAAAATTATTGGATTGCGAAAGGTTTTATATTACAATCTAAAATCTATCTTGAAAAAAATGACCTTTTCCAAGCAGAACAAAGTGTGAACTCTATAATCGAACATTACACCAATAAAGAAGATGGAATTATTACAGAAGCACAACAACAGTTAGAAACAATTCTTCAATTAAAAAACAAACCTAAATTAGAAGAAGTTACACCACAAACTTTGCCTGTAGAGGAAATCGAAATAGATGAAAGTTTAGAGGAAGAACTGATAGAAGAACCTCAAATTGAAATTCAACCTGACTCAGAAAATTAATTCATTATACCATGAAAACAATCCATTATTTTCTATTATTTATAGTGTTTTTCGCTGTACCTGTCTTTGCTCAAGAAGAGGAAGAAGAAGACATCGTAGAAATTGTATCCAAAGTGGTGCGAACTGTAGAGCCTTCTTTTCGTATGATTGAAACTCCTAAAATTATTGATACAACAATACCCATCAAAACAATTGAATATCCATTGTTGAACTTGAAACAAGAAAATGTAGTCAAGGTAGATCCAATTTTACCTGCCAACATTAAATTAAGTGAAAATAAACTTTCCAAATTATACAATGGTTACGTACGTTTAGGAATCGGGTCGCCTTTAATGCCGCTTGGAGAGTTATTCTATAACAATAATCGTTCAAAGAAAAATGTCTATGGTATTGAATTGAATTATTTAAATTCGTTGACCAATCTCGAAAAAACAGCTCCTTCTAAATTCGACCGCACCTATTTAAACGCGTACGTCGGGGCAATTCAAACAAAATACAGTGTTAGAGCCGATATTCTTTATAAGAATTATGGGTTAAATCGTTATGGAAGTACTTATGTAAAAGCGCGACCAGATAGCATTAGTCAACGATACAGCGATTTAGGTGGAAAAATTCAATTCAGTTCGAATAAAAAAGATTCACTGAAATTAAATTATGCTTTGTCATTTCAACTAAATAATTACAAAGATCAAGCAAATGCCTATACAACAGGGAAATGGTTTGGAAATGAGAATAACTTATCAACGATCAATACATTTACTTACAACTTTGGACGTGAACAATTTGCCATGGAATTAAACTACTTGAGAAATCAATTTTCCTATGGAGAACCAGATAAAAAATTGAACACTATTGATAGTGCGTATTCAATTACGAACAACATAATCACCATTAAACCAAGTATCACCACTTATGCTTTCAACAATCGACTCAAGGCACAAATTGGTGTAGATTTAAGTGCAAGTAATGACAGTACAACAAACTATTTTGTTTATCCAATGGCTGAAATAAAATATGCTTTGTACGACAACCTTTTCATCCCCTATCTAGGAGTTAAAGGAGGATTGAAACGAAACACATTTCAATCGCTGAGTACTGAAAACCCATTCATGAGTTCCAATCCTACTATTTTAAACGAATCCACTCCTTACAGTGTGTATCTAGGAATGCGCGGAATTCTTTCGAAAAACATAGAATTTAATGGATCAGCGAATTACTCAGAAATAAGAAATCGCGCGCTATTTATTCGCGATACCAATGCGGTTCATGCAAATAACAACCAATTTTCTGTCGTATATGATACCATTCAACAGCTCAAAATTGAAGCAGCGCTTTCTTACCATTTAGTAGAGAAAGTAAACATTGATTTCATTGCGCGCTTCTTTAATTATCAAACTAAAAATCAAGCCTACGCATGGAATTTACCAATTTATCAATTCACGTTAAGAGGAAACTATGCGCTGAAAGATAAATTTGTTTTTGGAGTAGATTTTCATGGAGAAGGTGGAAGAAAAACTCGTGTATTTGATGTTTTAGAATCTGGAGGTGAAAAAAACAAGCAATTGTACAAAGAATTAGGATTCATACTAGATGCGAATGTGTCTGTCGAATACCGTTACACAAAACGTTTATCTGCTTTTGTTTGGTTAAACAATATTGCAGCGCAACAGTATTTTAGATGGTATAAATACCCAGTACAAGCATTTCAGTTAATGGGTGGGTTAACCTTTAAGTTCTAGTTTTTGTCAAAAAACTAAAATCCCTTTTTATTGTGTAAAATGAACTTACATTTGGATATATTTTCTAAGTGTGGATTTGAATTTCGATAAATATTCAAAAATGTTTGCTACTAAACAAACAGATTTGTCCATTAGAATCTAACACATTTTAATAAAAAGTTCCAATTCAACACTAAAAAGTTAATTTATACAACCATTTCCCCCTCAAAATATATTAAATTCGCATACAAAATAAAGACAAAATCAATGCTTGAAATACAACGATTAAGAACTGAGAAAGACGAAGTCATCAAAGGTTTATCTAAAAGAAATATAGATGCTACAGAAACAGTAGAAGCTATTTTAGCAAAAGATACAGAGTGGAGAGGAAAAAAAACAGAATTAGAAGCTATCTCTGCAGAATTGAATCGCATCTCTAAACAAGTCGGAGAATTTTTTCAGCAAGGAAAACACGCAAACGCAAACGAAGCTAAAGCTAAAACTGCTACCTTAAAAACACAAGAAGCGGAATTAAAGGCGGAAGTACAAATAATTGACGAAGCGATTACACAATTCATGTACCAACTTCCAAATGTTCCAAATGAATTAGTTCCTGAAGGAAAAAATGAATTAGATAATATTACGATAGAAGAAGTAGGAAGTAAAACTACTTTTTCTGGAGAAGCATTGCCTCACTGGGAAATCACTAAAAAATATGACCTCATCGATTTCGAAACAGGTGTAAAAGTTACTGGTGCTGGTTTTCCAATTTACAAAGGGAAAGGCGCTAAACTTCAACGTGCGTTGATTTCTTTTTTCTTAGACGAAGCCGACAAAGAAGGCTACGAAGAATTTATTCCACCATTAGTTGTAAACGAAGCAAGTGGCTATGGTACAGGACAATTACCGGATAAAGAAGGTCAAATGTACTATATTGGAGAAGATGATTTATACCTTATCCCAACTGCAGAAGTACCGTTGACTAACATCTATCGCGATGTAATTTTACCAAACGAAAACTTTTCAATTAAACTAACTGGGTATACACCATGTTTCCGTCGTGAAGCTGGATCTTATGGAAAAGATGTACGTGGCTTGAACCGCTTACACCAATTTGATAAAGTGGAAATCGTGCGTATTGAGCACCCATCAAACACTGCAAAAGCATTGGATGAAATGGTAGATCACGTAAAAGGTTTATTAGCAAAACTTGGATTACATTACCGTATTTTACGTTTGTGTGGTGGTGATACTGGATTTGCATCATCAATGACGTACGACTTTGAAGT
>CAMCQL010000088.1 GCA_945877005.1 Chryseobacterium gleum | reverse complement strand
TATACATCGTCCCCTACTGGCGCATTTACCATGTATTCCAACATCTCAGCACTCGGTTTTGTAACTGTATCGCTTCTGAAATCTATTGTAGCCATTTTAATCAAATTTTGAATTGTAAATATACCAATTTCTAAAAAACAGGATTGAAGGATGAATTAAGGATTGTAAATGAGTTTGCTGCCGCAGCATCAATTCTGCCTTCAAATAGCCTCATTTTACATCAAATCATTCAATTGATTGATTTTACCTCCAATTGGTACCCTCCGTACTTTAGCCATACTTAAACCATACACTTCCTATACTTCACCCACGCAATTACCTCATTCAATTTGGATAGATTTGGTAGACTAAAATTTATGCTAAAAATTCAACTCAAAAGAATGAATTTACTAAACAAGACCGTTGCGAAACACCTAACTCATCGATGAATCAAAAAATTCTTGTCCTCATTTATAAAAGTAATAAGGATAAGAATTCTCTTTATTTTATCAATAACTAAACTCTTAAGATTCAAAAAAACAACTTACACCTGTTGTCTTCTTTTCTTTACATCGGTATAAATTCCAAATCCTATACCTAAGATAATTAGAATTGAAGCAATGGAAGAAATCATTCCAGCTTGGTGGTATTTTGGTAGATCGAACGTAAATTCGATGGAGTGTTTCCCTTTCGGTAATTTCAATCCTCGAAGTAAGTAATCTAATTTTACGATGTCCGCTTCTTTTCCATCTATCGTTGCTTTCCAACCTTCAGGGTAATAAATCTCAGAAAAAACAGCTAATTGCTCGTTGGACGAGTTGGAAGAATAGTTGATTTTGTTGGGCGCATAGGAAGTCATTTGAATAGCTCCCTCTCCAGTGAATTTAGATTTTCCGATTTTTGCAAATTCGTCGTTCAACACAATGGCTTCATTTTTAGGATCAAAATCATTGCTGTTTTTAATCTTAACTAATTTCAAGAAAGATTGCGCAGTGTCCATGCTTAAGGTTTGAATTGGAACTAAATTTGTTTTACCATTGATGTCCATCACAAATAGTGCTTCCATTCCTTCCGTAATTCCTGAGGACAATGGAACATCCAAAGTATCATTCTGTAGCACATATTGCAATTTATCCGCACTGTGAACAATAGCACTCATTTTTGAGGAACCATTGATTATCAAACTACCTTTTGCTTCATTCGAGATCTGAAATTCAGCTCCTAATGCTAAAATCTCTTCGTTTGGAGTTGCTTTCTTCGTTACAGATTTTACAAACCAAGCATTCCCTAAAGCCGTTGGATTTGGTTGTGCTTGTTGTCCTTGAATGAAATATTTCACATTTAGCATATCAAAGACCTTGTAATTCGATTTACTCAAATGAAAATCAAAAATATTTTGGATGTTTCTCAATTTAGCACCGTGGTATCCTCCTAATGATTTGTGAAAGTAAGATGAATTGGAACTATTGAACCCTCCATTCACATCAAAAACACGGTAATTTGAGTTTCTGTTCAATGCCGCAAATTTATATGCATCAATCACATTGGTTTTAGGTCCACCTGACAATTCTAACTCATTTGATTTCGCCGTTCCTTCTTGAATTGCTTTGGTGATCGCATTTTTTAAAGCTGGTGAATTGGAAGATTCTGCCTCCAATATTTGATAGTCCGCAGCAGATGCGATCATCGGATACGCTGTATTTGTAGCTTCAGTCCAATATTTGTACCCATTTCCTTGTTCTTGACTACCCAAATAATTGTTTGCAACAGGAATTAAATCCAATGCTGTAAAAACTACCAATCCAATGATAATAAATTCAGCTTTGTATCCTGTATACACCAATAAAGCTAAAAGTCCAAGTGCACAAATGGCAAAAAGTAATGATCTGTTCATACTCGAATGAAAGATTGCCTCTCTTACTTTTTTAATGCCATCAAATCCTTCTAAATATGGAATTGATTGTTGCTGCACAAACTGCTCCATTTGTTGTGGATTCGTAACATCTAAATTGTATTGTTGTTTCAATTGTGCAGGATCCATGCCACTTAATTGAGAACGTATGCTCGCACTCACATTTTCGATTTGTGCTTGATCGTTTTTACTTGTATAATTATCTCCTAAACCAATGATTTTAATCAATAGTAGCACACTGATTACAGCACCTGATGTGATTAAAAATAATTTTTTCTTTTGTTTCAATAGCTCTCTTTCTTTCACAAGTAAATCAAGAAATAAGACACCAATTACAGGTATACATAATTCTACCACCACTAAAATGATCGTTACCGCTCTAAATTTATTGTACCCTGGAACATGGTCTAAGAAAAAATCGGTTAACCCCATAAAATTCTTTCCCCAAGACAAAGCCAACGTCAAAATGGCAACGGCTAACAATGCCCATTTGATTGGATTTGTAACAAATACAAAACCAAATACAGCCAATACAATCACTACGATTCCAAGGTAGACAGGTCCTGAAGTCATTGGTTGTTCTCCCCAATACACAGGAATATTCGCGACATTTTTTTGTTGTTCTGGTGACAGCTCACTATCTGTAGCTTTGTCCGCAAACGGACTTTCCGCTAAAGCAACCGTTCCACCCCCTTTCACATACGGAGAAATTAACGTAAACGACTCACCTACACCATAACTCCATTGTGTAATGTAATCTTTGTCTAAACCAGAGGTAGTGATTTCTTTGTTCGATTCCCCATTTCCATTGATTGTGATATCATTTCCACCACGAATTGTGTTTTTCGCGTAATCATTTGTTAACGAAATGTTTCCGTAATTCACTAGTAAACCCAATGCGTAAGCACAAGCAATTCCAACTGTTGCAAATGCGAAGTTTTTCAACATTTTCTTTCGTATACTTTCTACCAACATAACAGCACCAACTGCAACTAATAAGATCCCTAAATAATACGTTACCTGTAAATGGTTCATAGAAAGTTCGAGTACCATGAATAGTGCCGAGAGTAAAATCCCCCACTTCAAATTCCGCTGATAGGCCATGATAAATGCACCCAACACAGGAGCCATTAATGCAACTGCTAACGCTTTGGTATTGTGTCCAGCTTGAATGATGATGATGTCGTAACTTGCAAAACCAAATGCCAGTCCACCCAATAAACCAATCAATGGATTCATTCTTAAACATAATGCAAAAATGTAAAATCCAATCATGTACATTAAGGCGATTCCAGCAGGAGGTCGCATGATGTATAAAGTGTAATAATCTAACGCTTGCTTTAAATAATTTCCTTTGTATACTAAAGAAATTTGAGTGGATGGCATACCCCCAAACATAGAATTTGTCCACAAAGTCTCAGAATTGTTTCGCTCACGGTAATCGGCAATTTCATGTGATGCCCCTATGAACTGTTCAATATCGTGTTGTTTTAAACCAAATCCTTTAAATTGTAAATTGAAATAGACTGCTGAGATTACAAACATGATTGCAATTACACCAAAATGGAGTTTGTTTCTTTTTAAAAAATCGATCATCCTAATTAAATTTTAAATCAATACTAAATTATATTCAAACAAAAAAAGGATGTATCTATCTCTAGTACATCCTTTTAGATTAATTCGTTTCTATAAAATCAACATCTTCAACATTAGAAATCGGTCGGTTTACAATTGACGTCTTTCCTTGGTTTTTTTCATATTGAATTCTAATTCTATCCCTTTCCTGCTCTTCCGCTTTCAATCTATTCTGCGCACTGACGTTTCTCTTCGCTCTCATTAATTGACCAATGAACTTTAACACCACCATCGCACCAATAATAATCAACGTGGTTTTTATTAGTCCCGTAACGCTTGCTTGAACAATCATTATCTTGATAAATGCATGTTACGTTCAGAATAAATCTTCGTGAAGAAAGGATCTTTTAAATCTTTAATAAATCGAATTCCTTCCCCCGTAGATTTCATTTCAGGACCTAATTCCTTTTTCACATCAGGAAATTTCTCGTAGGAGAACACAGGAATTTTAATTGCGTATCCTTCTCTTTTAGGATTAAAATTAAAGTCTTTTACCTTTTTGTCTCCTAACATTACTTTTGTCGCATAATTTACATACGGTTCGTCGTATGCTTTCGCAATGAATGGTACAGTTCTAGAAGCACGAGGATTCGCCTCAATTACATAGACTTTGTCGTCCTTGATTGCAAACTGAATGTTGATCAACCCTTTCGTTTTTAATGCAAGCGCTACTTTACGTGTAATTTCTTCGATTTGAAGCATTACAAAATCACCTAAGTTGTATGGAGGTAACAAAGCGTACGAATCTCCTGAGTGAATACCTGCAGGCTCAATGTGTTGCATTATACCGATAATGTAAACATCTTCACCATCACAAATAGCATCCGCTTCTGCTTCGATCGCCCCGCCAATAAAGTGATCTAATAAAATTTGGTTGCTTCCCATCTCTCCAATGATATCAACAACGTGGTGCTCTAATTCTTCTTTATTAATAACAATTTTCATTTTTTGTCCACCCAATACATAGGAAGGGCGCACCAATAATGGAAATCCTAATTCATCCGATAAAACCAAGGCTTGTTCGGCATCTTGAACAATTCCATACTTTGGAAAAAGGATGTTGTTTTCTTCTAATAATTTAGAAAAACGACCTCTATCTTCTGCTAAATCGAGTGCTTCATAACTAGTTCCAAGAATTTTAATCCCGAATCGATTCAGTTTTTCAGCCAATTTTAATGCCGTTTGACCGCCTAACTGTACAATGACACCTTCTGGTTTTTCATGTTGAATGATGTCGTAAATGTGTTCCCAAAAAACTGGTTCGAAATACAATTTATCAGCAGTATCAAAATCCGTAGAAACAGTTTCTGGATTACAATTGATCATGATCGTTTCATACCCACATTCTTTAGCCGCTAAAACACCGTGCACACAACTGTAATCAAACTCAATTCCTTGTCCGATACGGTTGGGACCTGATCCTAACACCACTACTTTTTTCTTATCGGAAACGATGCTTTCATTTTCGTATTCAAATGTTGAATAATAATAAGGCGTTTTCGCTTCGAATTCAGCCGCACATGTATCTACTAATTTAAATACACGTTTAATTCCCATTTCAGTTCTTTTAGAATGAACTTCTGACTCTAAACAACGTAAAAGATGAGCGATTTGACGATCTGCATATCCTTTTTGTTTCGCTGTAAACAAGAGTTCTTTAGGTATATTTTCTAAATGGAACTTTTCAATTTTACGTTCCAACTTAATCAAATCTTCTATTTGTTTCAAAAACCAAACATCAATTTTGGTTTTCTCGTGGATCGTTTTAAAAGGAATTCCTAATTTAATGGCATCGTACACATGGAACAATCTATTCCAAGATGCAAATTCTAACGAATGTAAAATTTGTTCTTGATTGGTCAATTCCTTGCCATCAGCCCCTAATCCATTTCGATCGATTTCTAACGATTGACATGCCTTTTGTAACGCTTCTTGAAAAGATCTTCCAATTCCCATCACCTCTCCTACAGACTTCATTTGAAGTCCTAGTTTTCTGTCCGTACCTGGAAATTTATTGAAATTCCAACGAGGTATTTTCACAATCACATAATCTAACGTAGGTTCAAAAAGAGCCGACGTACTTTTAGTAATTTGATTTTTTAATTCATCTAAATTGTAACCGATTGCCAATTTCGCGGCAATTTTCGCAATTGGATATCCCGTCGCTTTAGAAGCCAATGCAGAGGAACGAGAAACACGTGGATTGATTTCAATCGCGATGATTTCTTCTTTTTCATCTGGAGAAACTGCGAACTGTACATTGCATCCACCCGCAAAGTTACCAATAGAACGCATCATATGAATCGCCATATCTCTCATACGTTGAAACGTCGAATCAGAAAGGGTCATTGCAGGTGCCACTGTAATTGAATCACCTGTGTGAATTCCTAATGGATCGAAATTTTCAATCGAACAAATGATCACTACGTTGTCGTTGTTGTCTCTCAATAATTCCAACTCGTATTCTTTCCAACCCAACAAAGCTTTATCAATCATCACTTCATGAATCGGCGACAATTGTAACCCTCTTTCTAATAAATTATCAAAATCTTTCGGATCATGTACCACTGATGCACCAGCACCACCTAATGTGTACGAAGCTCGAATACATAATGGAAACCCAAATTCTTGTGCAATTTCTTTCCCTTCTAAAAATGATTTAGCCGTTTTTTGAGGAGCCATTCCAACACCAATTCTCCCCATCAATTCACGAAATTCTTCGCGGTTTTCAGTAATGTCTATCGCTGCGATGTCTACCCCAATCATTTTCACTCCAAATTCCTCCCATATTCCCATCTCTTCACATTTCATCGCCAGATTCAAACCAGTTTGTCCTCCCATGGTAGGTAGTACCGCATCAATTTTGTGTTCTTTCAAAATTTTAACAATGTATTCTGGTTCTAAAGGCCATAAATACACATTGTCTGCTACGATTTTATCTGTCATGATAGTAGCTGGATTTGAATTGATTAGCGTCACTTCGATCCCTTCTTCTCTCAAAGAACGAGCTGCTTGTGAGCCAGAATAATCAAATTCGCATGCTTGGCCAATCACAATTGGACCGCTACCTATAATTAAAACTGATTTAATGGAGTTGTTTTTTGGCATGATACTGCTCTTTTTTCAATTTTGTTGATTATTATACAAATTGAGCGCAAATTTAATTAAAATAAATTCAATCTCACCAAATACATTTATTTATTTAGGGAAATGGAAGTAGGGGGTGAATTAGGGGTTATGATTTATTTAGAAATGAAATCTTTGTTCTTTTGCTTGATCAAAAGAACCAAAAATCAAGGATGGAGACAGTTATGAATTAGGGGTTATGAACTATGAATGAAATTAATTTGGTTTGATTTTGAGATGATTTATTTAGAAATGAAATCTTTGTTCTTTTGCTTGATCAAAAGAACCAAAAATCAAGGCTTCGGGATTGTTGTTAAAGCGCAGATCTCGATTTTTTTTGAGATTCTCGCTTCGAGGCGCTTTATTTTGTTCGCTCCTGAAAATGCTGATTTTGTTAGTGATCTGCTGCGCAGCTTCCTCCAAAAGTCTAGTTAGCCAGCTTCAAAACTACTATCTCATCGTTGAATCAAAAATTTAATATCCTCATTTACAAAGGTAAACTGCGGTATTAAATTTTTTAATCCGCCTCGATTTAATAGTCTTGAAACAGTCTAATTGTTTCAGTTCGCTAACAAAACCCAACAATCCCAAGGCCAGAAGGGTGATTCTGAATTGGGAGAGATGATTTGTAAATGAAATTAATTTGTCGTGATTTTGAGATGATTTATTTATAAATGAAATCTTTGTTCTTTTGCTTGATCAAAAGAACCAAAAATCAAGGCTTCGGGATTGTTGTTAAAGCGCAGTTCTCGATTTTGTCTTGAGATTATCGCTCCGAGGCGCTTTATTTTGTTCGCTCCTGAAAATGCTGATTTTGTTAGTGATCTGCTGCGCAGCTTCCTCCAAAAGTCTAGCATTTCAGTTCGTTCACAAAACCCAACAATCCCAAGGCCAAAGGGTGATTCTGAATTGGGAGTTATGATTTGTCAATGAAAATAA
>CAMCQL010000087.1 GCA_945877005.1 Chryseobacterium gleum | reverse complement strand
AAAGGAAAGGCACTTAAGATAAAAAGAATGGTTAATTTCATAATCTTTGATTAGTTAAGAATTAGAGATGAGTCCAATGATTCTGTACTTGTTGATTTGGATGGTTTTGCGTCTTTTGACTTTCTCAATGTATCACTTTCTCTTGATTTGTCTTTTTTGCTGGATTTTTCAGGAACAAATTCACCGCTTTGTTTCCCAAGATTTCGCATCATACTAATTGCCTGTCCACTCATTGCGCCATACATACCGAGACCAAAAATCAGATCATTAATTTTATTGTCTCGGATCAAACTAACTAAATTATGTTGCGAGTAACGAAAATCAACGACCCATACTTCTTCATAATGGCTAATCAGGTAAACAACAAATGCATTTCCGTAAGAATTTTTAATGACAACAGCTTTTTTACCGTTTTTAACATCGGTTGTAATTTTCATTAAGGGATGATCGCCTGCAATGAATGTGGAATAAGTATTTCCTCCAGAAGCATCATGGTAAAACACATGAGATTTCATTGGTCTTTTAAATCCTGCTTTTGGGAATTGAACAGCAGAAGCATTGACTTTAGGAACATAATACTCCATTGTATCAGGGTTTTCTTTCACAGATATATCGCGTGTATGATTGTAAAGCGTTCCAATGAAATTATATTTCACCCTTTTTTCCATTTTCTTTAAGCTTACCGGTTCGAATCCTGCTGCTTTACAAAATGCAACATAGGCATAATAGGCACCTATTGGTTTCCAATGATGGTCTGTGCTGAAATACATTTTTTCTCCCGCATGTACATTCATTTCTTTAAAGACATCGCTAAAGATAGCCCCATCAGTTAAATGTGTTCCGATTGCTTCTAATGTTTCTTTATTTTGCTTGTTGTATTTGTAGTACTTTTTCACAGGAATAAATGCTGAAGATAGAGGAGCTACTGCAGTTATTACCCGAGTTTCTCCTTTTAATTCTTTGGCATATTCACTGACCATTTTACTAAATGATTTAGACATAACAGGACTACCACCACCCATTGGAAATACACATCCATTAATGATTAGCATACTACCAGAATACGATTGTTCGAAATCGTCTAAATAATTCATTTTAGTATGATTTTGATCGCTATCTATAACTTGTTTTTTCTTTTTGGGACGTTGTGCCACAAAAATCTTTTCTTGTTTTTTGAGGTGAATACCTTTCATTGTCTGAACAACATCAGCAATATCAATCATGTTTTTTCTATATGGAAAATGATCATCGATATAGTCATCAATTTTTTGAGCCCAGATTCCCTTTACATAATTGAAGTAGTTAAACTCAGGTATTTCAGCAAGTTTTCTTTTTTCTGAATACGATTTATCTTGTTTTGGAAGTGTAAAAAATAATAGAGAGGCCCCCAAAATGACGACAATAAAAACGATACTATTGATTTTTTTAATCATTAAAAACGAGCGTATAAGAAAGGATTAAATGTTGAGTTCACTAATAAAAGTGTAGCTAAAAGGAGCATGGCAATATTTAAAATAGGTTGAGCGTTCACATAAAATTTTTGTACGGTAAGTTTAAATTTGGAAGTAGATGTTTCAGTGTAAATTTCATCCCATGGGATACAAAACAAAATAACTAAAATAAACCAAAATACGTGTTCTAATAAATCTGAAGTAAATCCATCACCCATAGGATGACTTGAATAAAATAAATTGCTTACAAAAGATTTTAATTGATTAAAATCAAGAAAATAAAAGATAGCGCGACTAAATACAATTAAAACTAAGGTGTAGAGATGTCGAATGAGTCTAGGAGTTTTTAAAAGTACTTTTTCCAAAAGTTTTTCAAGAATCATTAAACATCCAAAATAAGCTCCCCAAAGTGCAAAATTCCAGCTTGCGCCGTGCCAAATTCCGGTCAATAACCAAACAATTAAAATGTTTCTCAATTGGTATTTACGATTTCCGCCTAATGGAATATAAACATAATCTCTGAAAAATCGTCCCAATGAGATGTGCCATCTTCGATAAAAATCACCTACAGATTGTGCTGCATAGGGGTGTTTAAAATTCTCATCAAACTGAAATCCAAACAGTCGCGCCAATCCAATAGCCATGTCTGAATAACCACTAAAATCAAAGTATAACTGAATAGAAAACATTGTAATACCAAACCATCCTTCAATGGAAGAAAGAGAGTTCACATTTATTTCTAAATATTTTTCTACCAAAACACCTGCAACATTTGCAATGACAACTTTTTTAAATAAACCTAAACAGAACCTTGAAATCCCTGAACTAAACAAATCCCAATTAATTGTTCGAGCATTTATTTGATCAGAAATATGTTTATATCGAACGATTGGTCCAGCAACTAAGTGTTGGAATAAACTAATAAACATTAAGAAATTTAAAGGGTTTCGTTGAGCTTTTAATTCGTTTTTATAGACATCAACCACATAGGAAATCACCATAAATGTGTAGAAAGAAATCCCGATAGGTAGTGAGTTTTTCGGACGACTAAAAGGGAGTTCAATCAACGCATTGAGATTATCGTAAATGAATCCTCCGTATTTGTAAGCAATTAAAAGACTGATATTAATTGAAATGGCTATTGTTAGCACAAGTTTAGCCTTAATTTCACCCCTCCATTTTTCAATTAATATACCAGCGGTGTAATCAAACATTGCAGTAAACACCATCAAGAAAATCCACATTGGTTCAGCCCAAGCATAGAAAATCAATGAAAATACCGTAAGACTTATATTTCTGAATAAATCATTTTTACTTGAATAGTGAAAAAGTAAGCTTAATGGAAGAAATAAGTATAAAAATGTTAAACTTGAAAATACCACGCTATAATCCTTATTAGATGATTTAGAGGGGGCTAAATTAATGATAATTTTTTCGATTGAAAAAAATCATCAAATTAATTTTTTTGTGATTTTTCATTTGAAAACACTTTAAATTAAAAATAGGTACTTGAGTTTTGAATTTTTTTTACTTTATTTGCAGTATAAAAATCATCATTATGAGTACAACAATATTTTACGCGATTGCAAAAATGCTTCAAGCTTCTTTTGTTTTTTTTGAAGTGATTCAAAATATTTTTAACTATTCATGTATTGTTTTAGGTTTCGTTGGTTTATTTTATTGGTTAAACTATCAAAAGAAATTTAACGAGGAAGCTAAAAACAATCCAAATCAGATTAAATAAGTTCAAAAAATAAATTATTATTAAAGGTTGCATTTGCAGCCTTTTTTTATTTTCAGCATGCATCTTTTAACAGTTATAATCACAGCGGGAGGTATTGGCAAACGAATGGGAGCGGCCATTCCAAAACAATTTTTAGTGATTGCAGGGAAACCACTCTTGATGCATTCCTTTGAACCTTTTGTAAATTTTACTGATAAATTACAGCTTTTACTTACCTTACCTTCGGAATGGATAAGTTATTGGAATGATTTGTGTGTCGAATTTGATTTTAAGATCCCTCACACAATCATTGATGGCGGAGCAGAAAGGTATCATTCTGTGAAAAATGCTTTAAAAGTTGCACAAGGCGAATTGATTGCAATTCACGATGGTGTTCGGCCTTTTGTTTCAAAGGAATTATTAGATAATTTAACTAATGCGGCAGTAAAATATGGATCAGCAGTTCCTGTGATAGCGTTAAAAGAGTCCTTGCGTTGTATAAATGAGGATGGTTCTTCAAGTGCAGTAGATAGGTGTCATTTCAAAAGTGTACAAACACCACAAGTTTTTCAATCAGAAATAATTAACCGTGCGTATGAATTGCCTTTTCATACTAAAATTACTGACGATGCATCTTTGGTAGAGGAAGCGGGAAATACAATTTTTTTAGTAGAGGGTGAAGAGGATAATTTGAAAATAACAACTCCAAAAGATATATGGATTGCAGCGTATTTATTTCAATAATAGCTTTAAAATTGATGTCATAATCCAATTAGTTTCTATTTATTTGTTTATTTATTTCTATTTTCGCATTTTATGAGTGAAACAGCTGAAAAATACACTAAGAAAGGGTTAAGAACCAGTTACATTTCTACTGTAATTGGAATAGCTTTGGTGCTTTTTATGATTGGTTTAGTTGAGGGTGGATTACTTGGTTTAAAGTCTATTCAAACTCAAGCGAAAGAAAATCTACAAGGGGATATTTTTTTTAATTCTGAATTAAATCCTGAAGAGATCAAACAAATTCAATTGGAATTAATTGATTGGCCTGAATTTAAAGAAGCTCAATTCATCACTCCAGTTCGTGCAATGGACGAGTTTAGTGGCTCGGAATCACAGTCTAAACAAATAATGAAAATTTTTGAAGGATCAAATCCATTACCTCCTTCAGTAACTTACCGACCTAAAGAAAAGTATGCAAATAAACTTGGAATGCAGTCAATACGTCAAAAATTATTAAAAAACTATTCGTCACAAATTGAAGAAGTTAGTTACGATGAAGCAAGTGTTACTCAAGTGAATTTAGGTTTTCGACAATTTGTCTTTTTATTCTTAATTGTTGCCTTATTATTGATTGTAGTAGCAGTGGCAATGATTAATAATACGATTCGTTTGGCATTGTATTCTAAAAGATTTACGATTAAAACGATGCAATTGGTTGGCGCAACATCTTCTTTTATTAGAAAGCCTTTCTTAATTCAAGCCTTGGCTCAAGGTGTTATTTCTGCTGTTGTTGGAATGGCATTGTTGCTTGCCCTTTTTACTGGGTTGGCGAATTTATTGGATTCTATTGAACTAAATTTTTCATTGGAAACACTTCTTCTTTTATTCGGATCTTTACTTGTGATTGGAAGTATTATAACATTAGTTTCTACGTGGATTTCTTTAAACAAGTATTTACGTATGAAATTAGACGATTTATATTAATTTAAAATTATTTTAACTATGGATAAAGCAAATCACCGCTTCGCATTTCAACAATTAAATTACAAATTGTTACTTATTGGATTGGCAATTAATATTGTTGGTTTTTTATTGATGATAGGTGGCGAATCGTCCGATCCTAATAAATTCGATGCTTCTACATTATTTTCACCTATCCGTATCACAGTTGCTCCAATTTTAATTATTGGTGGTTATTTAGTGATGATATATGCAATTATGAAACAACCAAAAAAAGGCAGTAAAGTTGTTTCTAACGAAGAAGCTATCGAAAAATCTACCAAAACAAATGGATAACATACAAGCAATTGTTCTTGCTATTGTAGAAGGTTTAACGGAATTTCTTCCTGTTTCTTCGACTGCACACATGATTTTTACAAGTTCAATATTTGGAATTCAAGAAGATGAGTTTGTTAAGATGTTTCAGGTTTCTATTCAATTTGGAGCGATTCTCGCTGTCGTTGCGACTTACTGGAAAAAGTTTTTCGATTTTACCAACTTAAAATTTTACACTAAATTATTAGTTGCAGTAATTCCTGCATTGGTATTAGGAAAGTTATTTGACGATAAAATCGAAGCGGTCCTTGAGAAACCGGTTCCAATTGCAATTGTATTAATTATTGGAGGGATAGTTTTACTATTTATTGATCGATTTTTCAAGAGCTCAAGAATTGATAACGAACAAGATGTAACTACTAAAAATGCAGTTACAATTGGATTTTGGCAATGTTTGGCAATGATGCCTGGAACAAGTAGATCTGCAGCTTCAATCATCGGAGGGATGCAACAAGGTCTTTCAATGCGAATGGCCGCTGAGTTTAGCTTTTTTTTGGCTGTTCCTACAATGTTGGCAGTAACTTGTTATTCAGTTTTTTTGAAGGATTGGGAGTACAATGGCATTGAGCAAAAAGGATTTCAAATGATTATGGAATCTAATAATTTACTACTATTTATTATCGGAAATATCGTAGCTTTTATTGTAGCGATAATTGCAATTAAATTTTTTATTAACGTACTTAAAAAGTACGGCTTTAAAATGTGGGGATGGTATCGAATTATTTTAGGTATTGTTTTCATCGTATACTATAGTTATATAAAATAAGCGCTATTCATATGTTCGATTTTTTAGGAGGTGAAACACTTTTGGTAGATAAACCGTTGAATTGGACTTCTTTTGATGTAGTGAATAAGTTAAGATGGAACCTGAAGAAAAAATTAGGAGTAAAGAACATCAAAGTTGGACATGCAGGAACTTTAGACCCATTAGCAACCGGGTTATTAATTGTTTGTACGGGTAAAAAAACAAAAACGATTGATCAATTGATAGGTCAAGATAAAACGTATACTGGTACATTTTTAGTTGGTAAAACAACTCCTTCATTTGATTTAGAAACATCGTACGACCAGGATTTTCCAATAGATCATATTACAGAAGAATTAATTGAAAATGTTAGAATTAGTTTTTTAGGTGAAACAGATCAAACACCACCAATATTTTCAGCGAAACAAATAGATGGTAAACGCGCTTATGACTTAGCGAGAGCAGGAAAAGAAGTGATAATAAAACCAAATAAAATATCAATTAAAGAGTTCGTTATAACTACTATTAATTTACCTGAAATTGAATTTTTAATTACCTGTACTAAAGGCACTTATATACGTTCAATCGCAAATGATTTTGGAAAAAAATTAAATTCAGGCGCAACGTTAATTGCATTAAAAAGAATCGGCTCTGGAGATTTCAATCTAACTGATTCAAAATCGGTAGAAGAATGGATTGATACGATTTATGCTTTCGACTAATGTTATCTTAGATTTTTTCAAAACGACCGTAAATCAAATTAATTAATTATGAAACGAATTTGTGTCATTGAAGATGAACTAAGTTTATCCGAGTTAATTAAAATGAATTTGGAGTTAGAAGGCTATGCAGTAGAGGTAATCGTTCACGGTTCAGAGGCATATTTGAGAGCGTTTGAAATGTCTAAATTTGATTTGGTTGTTTTAGATGTTATGTTACCTGAAGTTAGTGGATTAACTATTTGTAAAGAAATCCGAAAATACTCACGAGTTCCCGTTTTATTTTTGTCTGCAAAGGGTACCACACAAGATCGAATACTTGGACTTAAATTAGGGGCCAATGATTATCTGCCAAAACCTTTTGATTTAGAAGAATTGTTGTTAAAAGTTCAAATACTTGTAACTGGTGTGGATGAAGAAATTGAAATTCCTTTTAGTACAATGACCATTGGTAATTCACATGTCAATTTTTCTACTTTTGAGGTCATGAATGTTCAAACAAAATCCATTAATACATTAACTAAAAGAGAAATTGAATTACTTGATTTTTTTAATAAAAAGGTTGGATTAGTAGTTTCTCGGGAAGAAATTTTGGATGCTTTATGGGGCAATGATCAATTTCCAACTTCTAGAACAATTGATAATTATATTTTAGGTTTTCGAAAATTGTTTGAAATAGATCCAAAAAACCCTCAATTTTTTCATAGTATAAGAGGTGTTGGTTATAAATTTACGTTACAATAATTATGAAAGATACGAAGCAATTACGTTACGATAAAGTGTATTTAAAAATGGCGTTGACTTGGGCTGAGTTGTCCCATTGTTCACGAAAAAAAGTTGGAGCAATCATTGTTAAAGATGATGCAATTATTTCTGATGGTTACAATGGTACTCCAAGTGGTTTTGA
>CAMCQL010000086.1 GCA_945877005.1 Chryseobacterium gleum | reverse complement strand
ATGTTTGCGTGGGGTAATATCGCACAATTCATAGAGCGATTTGGCAGCAAAGGAAAAAAGATAGTGGTTACCGGCAAGATAGTGGAACGAACCTATATAACCAAAGAAGGTGCCACACGAAAAGTTGAGGAAGTTGAGGTAAGACACGTGGTAGGCTTATAGACCTTCTTTGCGGATAAAATCTAACGTTTCTTGTATATGTTTTTCGGGATTTGTTTGACTATTAATTAAGTGCGAAATAATTCCAGATTTATTCACAATATAGGTAACTCTACCTGGGATTAATCCGAATAAATTAGCAGGTACTTTAAATTGCTTTCTGACTTGATTATTCGAGTCGGAAAGCAATTGAAAAGTAAGTTTATAGCGCTGAGCAAATGATTTATGCGATTGTATACTGTCTGCACTAATGCCGAAAACCTCACATTCTAAGTTGTTGAAATTTTGCATGGCATCTCTGAAAGCGCATGCTTCTTTGGTACAGCCAGGAGTATTGTCTTTTGGATAAAAATAAATAATTATAGTTTTTTTACCTATGTAATCTTCAATAGAAATCAATTGATTGTCTTGATTGCGAAGAGAAAAAACGGGGCATTTATCACCTGTATTGGGCATGTTTATAGCTTATTAAGTGTGTTTTTGTATACCTCTATGGTGTTTTTAGTGACCCTTGAATGATCAACAATTGGAGTAATATATTGACTTGTACCAAATTCAGGCACCCATTTTTTAGTGTAGATTAAACCTTTGTCAAATTTATCAAGTTGTAAAGTCGGATTAAAGATTCTAAAATAAGGTGCTGCATCACAGCCTGAACCTGCAGCCCATTGCCAACCTCCAGAATTACTAGCCAACTCAAAGTCAAGAAGTTTTTCAGCGAAATAATTTGCTCCCCATCTCCAATCAATTAATAAATGTTTGGTTAGAAAACTCGCTACAACCATTCTCACTCGATTATGCATATGGCCTGTCGCATTTAGTTCTCGCATTCCAGCATCTACTAAAGGATAGCCAGTTTTTCCTTGGCACCATGCTTCAAAGTGATGTTCATTGTTTGACCATGGAATTCGATCGTAGATTGGTTTGAAGGAATTTTCTGAAGAATTGGGGAAATGATAAATAATCATCTGGTAAAAATCTCTCCAAATTAATTCGTTGAGAAATGTTTCATTTGTGTTTTTTGCATGTGCTGCTAATTCACGAATACTTATTGTCCCAAATCTTAAGTGGATTCCTAAACGACTGGTTCCATTTTTTGCAGGATAATCTCTGTTTTCGGTATAGTTTTGAATGATTTCTTTAGGTGTGTTCTCAGAGGGGAAATCTACGAGTTGTATTCCTTTAAAACCAAGTGATTCTATCGTGAGGAGTTCTTGTTTTTGTGTAGTTTGAAATAGATTCATAGTAATCTTTTCACTTTCAAAAGAATTTAAATCATCAAAATGGAGTGTTTTTTTCCATTTATTGGCATATGGAGTAAAAACGGTATAGGGTTTTCCATCGTCTTTTAGCACTTCATTTTTCTCGAAAATAACATGATCTTTTGCCCCTATAAACTCAATATTATGTTCTTTTAATGTTTCAAAAACTTTTAAGTCTCTCTTTAGTGCATTGGGTTCGTAGTCTCTATTACTGAATACCTTTTGAATAGCATATTTTTCGCATAATTGGGGTAATAGTTCGATAGGGTTTCCGTGGAATACTTTTAAATCACTACCAAAAATAGCGTAGACTTTTTTTAGTTTTTCAATTTGTTTGTAGATAAACAAAACGCGTTGATCGTCTGGCTTGAGTTTTGAAAGAATTGTAGAATCGAAAATAAATAAAGGGATAACTTTTAAGTCGCTTTGGAGCGCTTTGTACAAGCCGTGATTGTCATGGATGCGAAAGTCTCGTCTGTGCCAAAAAAATGCAGTGGTGGAATTATTTCCCATTGTAGTGTACGCTGTTACGGTCAGTTTCCCATAAAGTAATTTCTAAAGTGTAGTGTGATTCTATTCTTTTTCTAAGTTTATTCCAAATCACATAGGTTATGTTTTCTGCTGTTGGTATTGTATTTTCAAAGTCCGGGCAATCTAAATTGAGATTTCGGTGATCAAACGGTTGTTTCACTTCTTCATCAATGATGTCAGATAAGATTTTCAAATCGATTACATAACCTGTTTCAGGATCAATAGGGCCATCAATACAGACTAATAAAACGTAATTGTGTCCATGGTAGTTTGGATTGTTGCATTTGCCAAATATAGCTTCGTTTTTAGCATCATCAAATGTTGGGTTAAACAGTCGGTGCGCAGCATTAAATGTTTCTCTTCTACAAACTTTCATGGTTATTCGTGTATTAATATTTTTGAAGGATAATGTTCTAAGATGTGTTTAAACCAAAATGTAAATGTTGTAGGGTTCTCTTTGATTTCTTTTTGTATGTCATCTATTTTAACCCATCTAAACTCACTTACTTCTTCTAAATTTAATTCAGGAGTTTTGTCGTATTTACCAATAAAAACATGGTCTAATTCATGTTCGAATAATTGATTGTCAAATGCTACTTGATAAATAAATTGGAAAGAGTGATTTAGGCTGGTTGTTATTCCAATTTCTTCCTTTAATCTTCGGTGTGCAGCCTCTATTGTTGATTCGTTTTTTCTAGGATGCGAGCAGCAAGCATTAGTCCATAAATTGGGAGAATGGTATTTGCCACTTGCTCGTTTTTGAAGTAACATTTCGTTTTTTGAGTTCCAAATAAAGATTGAGAATGCTCTGTGGAGTTCGTTTTTTTGGTGGGCTTCAAGTTTTGGCATGGTGCCTATCTCATTGTCAAATTCATCAACAAGAATTACATGCTCTTCCATTAGATTCTATTTAAATTGTGTTTAATAAAAGAGAAAAGTAATAAACTTATTTTTTTATTATTTGGAATTCTTACTCTTTCCTTGAGGATTGTTGCCGCAGGTTTAGCTTGTATTTTCAGAAATAAATTATGGTAATAAATATAAGCAACATACACTCCAAATCTAGCGTTTTTAGGTAGTTTTTTGATGCCGTCTAGCCCTAGTTTAAAGTCTTTAGCAATGTCTTTTTCAATGTCTTTTTTGACTTGGTCGTTAAAGAAAGTCATATCAACATTAGGGAAATAAGAGCGTCCTAATTCTTTGTAATCGTCCTTAAGGTCTCGTAAAAAGTTTATTTTTTGAAAGGCGGAACCTAATTTCATCGCTTCAAATTTCAACTTCAAATACATTTTTTCGTCACCATTCACGAAAATTTTAAGACACATAAGACCAACGACTTCTGCAGATCCTAGAATATATTCTTCATATTTTGATTTGTCGTAAATTTGTTTGTTGAGGTCCATTTCCATGCTATTCAGAAAGGTGTGAATCAATTCGTGAGGAATTTGATATTTGTTTACCGTATCTTGAAAGCTATTCAATATTGGGTTCAAAGAAATTCCTGTTTCGATTGCCTCAAAAGTTTGTTGTTTAAAATCGAGTAGTAATTTTTCTTTGTTGTAACCGTGAAAAGAATCTACTATTTCATCCGAAAATCGGACAAATCCATAGATCGCATATATTGGTTGATGAATTGATGAATTCAAAAATTGAATCCCTAACGAAAATGAGGTACTATATCTTTTCGTAGTGATCTTACTTGTTTCGTAAGAAAGTTCGTCAAATAAGCGTTTCATAATCGTTGATTATTGGTTTGAAATATTTTTAATTAATTCTTTTGCAACAACTTCACCTGAGATAATTGATGGAGGGACTCCAGGTCCAGGAACTGTTAATTGTCCTGTATAATACATGTTCTCAAGATTTTTGTTTTTCATTGAAGGCTTTAAGATTGCTGTTTGTAAAAGAGTATTCGCTAATCCATAAGCATTGCCTTTGTAAGCATTGTAATCTTTTTTGAAGTCTGAAATACAATAGCTTTTTTTATAGGTGATATTTGCTTTGAAATCACATCCTGTTTGTCGTTCAATACGTTCAATCAAGATATCAAAATATTTTTCACGCATTTCTTCTGAGTCATTCAAATCTGGTGCAAGTGGAACTAATAAAAAGAGATTTTCGTGTCCGAAGGGAGCAACAGAAGGATCAGTTTTAGAAGGGCAACAAGCATAAAACAAAGGGTCGTTAGGCCACATTGGATCACTATAAATTTCGATGGCATGTTGTTCAAAGTCAGCATCAAAAAATAAGTTGTGGTGATGCAAATTTTCTATTTTTTTGTCGATACCAATGTAGAACAATAGGCTCGAAGGAGCCATTTTACGTTTATCCCAATATTTTTCTGTGTAATTACTGAATTTCGGTAATAATTTTTGATCGGTATGGTTATAATCTGCACCTGAAACAACAAAGTCTGTTTTGAATGAATCAGTAGCTGTTTTTGTAGAAACTATTTTATTGTCTTTGTATTCAAATCCAATTACGTCCTGATTGGTTAGGATTTTAACTCCTTGTTCTTTCGCTATTTTTTCAAATGCTTCAATAATATTAAACATTCCACCCATAGGATACCAAGTTCCTAACTCAATGTCTGCATAGTTCATTAATGAATAAAGTGCGGGGGTGTCTTTTGGCATTGCGCCTAAAAATAAAACTGGAAATTCAAGTAATGCCAGTATTTTAGGGTGTTTAAAGTATTTCCGGATATAGGTTGAAAAGGAAGAAAAAAGATGCAATTGAAACATTCCTGCGAAAATTCTTTTGTCGATAAACTCAGACCATTTTAAACTTGGTTTATGAACAAGATCGTTCATTCCTGTAGTATACTTGTAGGCTGCTTCTTTCAAGAATTTTTTTAGGTTTTCGCCAGATCCAGGTTCAAGTTTTTCAAACCATTCGTAATAGTCTTCTAATTTTGCTGGTACATCATCAAAACTATTGTTTTTCCAAAATACTCTGTAAGATGGATCCAATCGTTTTAATTCGTAAAAATCTGAAGCTGTATGATTGAATTGGTTGTAAAAACGTTCAAAAACTTCAGGCATCCAATACCAACTTGGACCCATATCAAAAACATAATCTTTTTCTTTGAATTGTCTTGCTCTACCACCAATTGTTTCGTTTTTTTCTAGGACTGTTATTTCGTGACCTTCTTTTGCAAGGAAAGAGGCACAAGATAGACTTGAAATCCCTGAACCTATGATGATAATTTTTTTTTGCATGAATTCTTTTTAAAAAGATACGAATTTAATTAAGCGATTTCGTATTCTGGTATAATTTCCATCAATTTTTTGCGTGCAATGAAGATTCTACTTTTTACAGTGCCGATTGGGATTGAAAGTTTTTCGCTAATTTCTTTGTATTTAAATCCTTCGAAATGCATTTTGAATGGTGTTTTGTATTCATCGTTTAACGCATCAATCTTTTGGGTTATGTCTTTTTCATAGATATAGTTGGTAGGCCCTTCGTGGTTTGCGATCGAGTTCGATAATAAATACAAATCTTTACTATTATCAAACATTGTGTTTGATTTAGATTTTCTTCTGTATTGATTGATAAAAACATTCCTCATAATTGTAAACACCCAAGCCTTAAAATTAGTTTGAGGTGTATAATAATTTCTGTAGACAAGTGCTTTTAACATTGTTTCTTGTGTTAAATCTCTTGCATCTTCTTCATTCCTTGTAAAACTCTTTGCAAAGGAAATCATATTGTTTTCCAATCTTATCAATGTGTCGTTAAATTCTAGCGTTGACATGGCTTTTAAATTTATGTTTAATACTAGTTATTTTGTTTAATGTTTTCAATCAAAGATTAAGCACTTTTGTTTAACAAAGTAATAGAAAGATTAAACAAAAAACAAGTTTTACAGAAAGTTTTTTTAATTTTTTTCTAACAAACGAATTTTTTTAATATTAATATATTGTTTATTAGTTAATTGTGTTTTTGTGGGCTGATTGTATTTAATTTAAGTTTGGACGGTTAAATGGTTGTTTAATTTAGATCCTTTGGGTTTTGTTTAATAACTTTTTGTAAATCTGTTTGTTAAGCCTGTATTTAAAGAAAATACTTTAGTAAAATAACTTTTAAACTGAAATTAATTTACACTCTTACGTTTCTTTATATGAGCATATTGTGATCTGAAGTGTTGTTGGTTGTTTACAAGAATCTAACAAATTACAGCCATCAATTGGGCTTTGATTTTGGGCTTTTTCTGCTACTTTTCTGAATGTTAGCTTTATCCCGTTTCAGTCTATGATTTTATTTGTTTCCGTAATGTCTCCAAAAATATTTTATAAATTATAAGACCGTTGCAAAACCCCTTACTCATCGTTGAATCAAAAATTTAACATCCTCATTTACAAGAGTAAACTCCGGTATTAAATTTTTAATCCGCCTCGATTAATAACTTTTGAAACGGTCTTATTATTTGAAGAATAAATCACAGTAAAATAGATCAAACAAAAAAAAGTCACTCAAAATAGAATGACTTCTCTCATAAAATAGAACTTAATTTTTAAAACACCATGAATTAATAAGTTCATAATAAGCTTGTTGAAGTGTGGTGTAGCGAACTATTTTGTCAACAGAGGCAAATTCCGATGTTCCGCAATTGCTACTTGCGATTTAGTCCTTATATGTTATATGGGGCTTTTTAATCAGTTATAGTTTAATGGATAATTCAAGGTTTCCCCCAAGACCTAATTCGATAATTTTTTTCAAAGTCGAAAGTCTAACTTCTTTAATATTATTTTCAATTTTTGAAATATATGATTTTGTAGTCCCAACTTTTTCTGCAAGTTGCTCTTGTGTCATTCCTTTTTCAAGTCTTGCCTCATGTATTAATGTCCCGATTTTAAAGTTTTCATAACTTTCTTCTAAAGTGTCACGTTTTTTTGTTCCAACTTTTCCGTAGTGTTTATCCTTGAACTGGTCTAGTGTAGCTATGTTATTTTTCGCTTTCATATTCTTCTTTAATTTTTAGTGCTTTTTCAATTTCTTGTTTGGGTGTTTTTTGAGTCTTCTTTTGAAACCCATTTGCTAAAACAACAAGTTTGCCTTCATCAAAAAAACAAAAGATTCTATAAATATCACTTCCTTACTTCACTCTTATCTCGTATAGTCCATCCGTATTTTCAAGATGCTTTAAATACGTTTCAGGGACTCTTGGTAATTCTTCAATTAAATCTAAAGTCCAGATTATTTTATCTTGAACTTTGCTTTTTTGTTTTATAAAGAAGTCTTCGAAGTAACTTTTATAGGTTATTACTGTTCTTACTTTAATTCTATTGTCCACTTTTCAAATTTACGATAAGTTTCACTAAAGTACAACTTTTTTGATTTAAACAATTTTATTGTCAAGTTAATTTTGGTTTCGAAGCTTAATCTTGTAAAAAATCTCATATAACGTTTTGGAGCTAAAAGAAGTACGGCTTTGAAACCGAAATGTTTTATACCGACACAATGTTTATTAGTTGCCGAAATACTGTACTCTTTTTTGCCTACATAAAATACAAAACTTTCGCGAAGCGACCAATTGTAGGCAAAAAACTTATACTAATGCTAGCATTTTTTTTAGGTACTGTTATAGGCAGTTTTTAATTTTTCCAGGATTGTGTACTTATTGCTCTAGTCAATATTGCACCAAATGATGTAATATCTTCCGCTGTGTTTGTAAGAATTATTAAGCCACTATTTGTCGTTTTATCAATTGACAGATAAGAACTATAACCGCCTGCCATTCCATTGTGCCAAATTATATTTTTAT
>CAMCQL010000085.1 GCA_945877005.1 Chryseobacterium gleum | reverse complement strand
CTACACTGTCTGTTCCAAAATCGGTAGAAATTGTTTGTTGTAAACCGTCATTAATTTTATATGTAAATACATATGGAGGTAAGCCATTCATCCCTTTCAATACAATTTTAGCATTTAAATCACCCTCACAAATGGTATCACCGCCAGTAATCATCGCTTTTAATTGAGGTCGAATAATCACTTTTGCAGAATCTACTTTCGAACATTGACCCGAAGTAGTGTAAGTGACAAAATATTCACCTGATTTTGAAGAAGATGGAAATAATTGACCTGTTGCAGCATTGATGGCTAAATTTTTTGAACTCACGGCAAAAAATCCTCCTTTGGTTCCAGTAACTGTAGGCGGAGGAACTATGCTCTCCGTTCCACAATATTCTGATTGGTAACCCGTAAATGAAGCATTGTCTTGCTTATTCACCGTTAATTTGAAAGTAGTTGGTGTTCCTTTACATTGTTCACCCGTTTCCTGAATGGTAAATTTAGGAGTTACTGAAATCAACCCAACTTCGGCAGCCACAGTCGAGCTAATTAATCCCTTAAAAGAAGAGATGGAGTCTGTTCCTGTATTTAATAATCCAATCTTCGTATTTGAGTTTGTCCAATCAAAATGTTTTGCATATTCGTTTCCTTTAAACTTAACCGAATTAAAATAAGTACCTGCACAAACTGCTGTGTCAACTACAGTATTTACGAAAGGACTTACTACGGTTAATTTCACCGTATCAGAATTCACACAATATTCATTTCTTCCGACCACAACATATTCCTGAGTAATATCTGTAGAAGCAAAAACTCTTGCACCTGTACTATTCGATAAAGTGTTATTAGGGAACCAATAATAATCTTCTACTTTTGAAGAGCCCGATGCTACTAAAGTTGCTTTCCCTCCTTTACAGAAAATAGTGTCTTTATTTCTACTTGAATTAGTAAAGAAATCATAGATACCTGCTTCAACTTTAGGTTTTGCTTTTACTTTGTATTTAAAAGTTACTGTTCGACCAACACAAATACCAATTCTTGGAGTTACTGAAATCGTAGCAGTGGTGTCAATACCACCAAGGATAGTACCGCGCGCTTTAAAAGAAGGCATATCTCCAATACCTGTCGCTGGAATACCAATTGAAGTGTTATTGTTTGTCCATTCAAATACAGTTCCAGCATTACCACTGAATTTTACCGCTTTAAATATGTCGCCTTCACATCTAATATTGTCGAAATCTGGTGGATTAATCGATGGATTTTCTCCAATACCAATCTTAACAGTCGAGTCTGCTTTACATTTACCATTGGTAGTATAGGTAACATCATACAAACCAAACTTAGAATTTTTAATGTCTACTTTTCCTGTTTTTGGATCTATGACAAGTCCAGTAGGTTTGAAACTAAACGTTCCACCTAATGTTCCTTTCACAACTGGAATAGGGTTTTGTTCTGTAATACAAAATGAATTATCTAAGAAAGTAAATGAAGGATCATCTTGAGAGTTTACAATTAACGAGAACACCTTAGAATCACCTTTACATCCATTTAATTCTGGAGTTACAGTTACTAAGGACGAAATTGAACTTCCTCCTCTAATCGTTCCAGATGCTACAAAAGATGGGATATTTCCACTTCCAGTTGACATTAATCCAATCGACGGTTCTGAACTTGTCCAATTATAGTTTGATGCGTTACCAACAAAATTAATTGGATCAAAATTAGCTCCATCACATTTTTGCTGACTCACAATTGAATTGACAACTGGTTTTGGATTAATTATAATCGATACACTCGAGTCTTTCGGGCACAATCCCGAAGTAGTGTATTTAACAACATAACTACCTGCAGTTGATTTATCGATTGCAATCGCTCCAGTACTACTATTCAAAGATAACCCAACAGACGAGCTGAATGTCCCATTTTTCGTTCCTTGAATAAATGGAATTGAATTTTTGTCACCAACACAGAAGGAAGTTTGTGTATAAACAAACGAAGGATTATCTGTTTTATTTACAGTCAATGTGAAATTTTTAGGATCACCGTAACAACCATCTAACTCAGGAGTAACAATTACGTTTGCTGTTAATGATTGTCCTGCACTTGAAATTTCTTTTGCTTTAAAAGCTTCGATGTCATTTGTACCTGTTTTAGCCAATCCAATAGAAGGTTGATTATTGGTCCACTGGTAAATCGTATTTGGTGTACCTCTAAAGGAGACAACATTGAACATAGACCCGCTACAAATTGACTGATTACTTACGTTTTCCATAGTCGGAAACGAATTGATCTTCATTGCAACGGTTGCTGCTTTTGAACAAAGTCCTCTCGTTACATAAGTAATGTTATACGAATTAACAAGTGATTTTTTCACATCAATCTCACCTGTTGCAGAATTAATAAACAATCCAATTGGAGAAGAAGTAAAAACTCCACCTGATGTTCCTTCAATCATCGGGAATGGGTTGACAGGTGAATTTTTACAAGTAAATGAACTTGAAAAATTAAACGTTGGATCATCACTCGGATTCACAGAAATCACAAAACTTTTCGCTTTTCCTTTACATGTTCCAACATAAGGATTCACAGTAATCGTTGCAACTAATTTTTCCTTCGTCGAATTTTGACCAATAAAAGCATTGATATTTCCTTCTCCACTTGGTTGAAGTCCAATAAGTGAAGTGTTGTTTTTCCAAGAAAACTGCGTCCCAGCACTTCCCTTAAAAATCACTGATTTCACCAACGATCCATTACATACTACTTGCGATGGAATGTCTTCAATCGTTGGAGATGTACCAATTGCCAAACGTGTTGACCCATTCGAAGAACACGAACCAGAAACATTGTAAGTAATGGTATAAACCCCTATTCTAGATTGTTCCAAATTAATTTCACCCGTTGCACTGCTAATAAACAACCCTTGAGGAGATGCCGTAAATGTTCCGTTCGAACCGCCTGTTAATGTTGGAATAGGATTGTCATCGCCCAAACAATAAGACTGTTGGGAATAAGAAATAACCGGAGTTTTATTTTCAATGGCACTCAACGTAAACATGATTGATTTACCTCTACAAGTCCCAATCAATGGTGTAACTACGATTTTCGAAGTTTTTGCTGATAATGCTAAAAACTCAGGAATATTACCTTTACCACTTGGACTTAAGCCGATGGTCGGATCAGAATTTACCCATTCGAAATTTGTTCCTGGTTTTCCAGAAAAAACAATGGATTGAAAGTTTGTACCAACACAAACACTTCTATCAAAAACAGGGTTGACAGTAGGATTAGACCCTACAGATAATGTTACTGTAGATGAATTCGGACAAGCTCCTTTTGTTTGATATTTGATCGTATAGGTATTGTCTTGAGAATTATTCAAGAAAATCATACCAGTCGATGAACTAATGGATAAACCTGCAGGTTCAGCACTGAATGTACCACCTTGAAAACCAATTACAGTTGGTTGTGGATTCGGTTGTGTTTTACAAAATGAAATATCTGAATAACTAAATCCTGGATCATCAAGTGCATTCACTTTCACTGAAAATGAAATCGGAGCACCTATACATTTCCCAACGCGAGGTGTAACAATAACGTTACCTGTTACGAAAGTACCACCTACAGTTGGTCCATTTGCAACAAATGAGGGTATTGCTCCTATACCAGATGTACTAAATCCTAAAGCAGGATTGGAATTCGTCCAATCAAAAACAGTTCCTAAACCTCCGGTGAAAGCAATTCCACCTGTATTCATTCCTTGGCAATACTCTTTATTTTGAACAAGTTCTACACTTGGAGTTTGGCCCACCGAAATTGATACAGTAGAGTCCTTCGGACAGATACCTTTAGTAGTATACTTCACAGTATAATTACCAGGTTTAGATTGATTTAATTTAATCGTACCAGTTAAATTATCTATTACCAAATCGTTTGAACTAGCTGTAAATATTCCAGATTTTGTTCCAGTGATAATTGGAGTTGGGTTATTTTCAGTAAAACAAAATGAATTATCGGCATACATAAACCCTGGATTATCATTCGGATTCACCGTTAATAAAAATGACTTCTCATCACCGACACATTCTTTGACTTTTGGAATAACTTTGATCAATGCGGTAACAGGATTTATACCTAATTTATCTGAAGCTCCAACAAATCCAGAAATACCTCCATTTCCACTACTTGGTAATCCAATTGCAACATTGCTATTCGTCCATGTATATGTTGTGGATGGAATAGAGCTTTGAAAATCAACAGGCTCAAATGAATTTCCCGCACACTTAGTTTGATTTGAAATAGTTGACAGTATTGGTTTTTCAAGAATAGATAATTGTTTCGTGCTAATATTCGGACATATTCCTTTTGTTGTGTAGCTGATCGTATATGTTGCTGGAATAGAATTTAAAACATTCACAACACCAGTTTTTGAATCTATTGTTAATCCATTCGGTACACTCGCAAAAACACCTGATTTTAAATTTCTAGTAGGCGTTACGAATTCATTTCCGAAACAAACATCTGATTTGCCATAATCAAATGTAGGATCATCAGAAGGTATCACCGATAAGTTGAAAAAAGTTGGTGTACCTACACAAGAACCTGCCTTTGGAGTGACTGTAATTTTACCAACTAATAAGTTGCCGGTTGTATTCTCTGATCTAAATGCCGCTATATTTCCAGCACCAAATGAATTTAAACCTATGGAAGAAGATGAATTCGTCCAATCAAAAACTGCTCCTAAACTTCCACTAAATTCAACTTTATTGAAAGAAATTCCAGCACAAACCGTTTGATTGGCGATTGAATTAACAATAGGAGAAGAATTAATATACATTCTCGCAATTGATGAATCCGCACAAAATCCTGCTGTTTTATATACGATATCGTATACACCATCTTTAGTGGTTTGTAAATTAACAACCCCTGTTGAAGCATTGATCGACATCCCCGAAGGAAAAGCATAAAACGTTCCCGAATTATCTCCAATAATTACCGGAACTGGATCCGCATCTTTATTACAATACGATGCATTGTCATAAGCTAATTTTACGGCTTCTTTGTATTTAACTAATAACTCAAAAGATTTAGTGACCCCTCTACACGAACCAATACGTGGAGTAACATTAATTAACGCAGAATTATTTGGATTTGCTAATGTCGCACCAAGACCTACAAACGATGGTATAGTTCCTGTTCCAAACGATTCCAATCCTATCGATGTATTGTTATTCGACCAATCGAAAATCGTTCCTGGATTTCCAGTGAAAACGATTTCATTAAAACTAGCTCCTTTGCAGATAGACTGATTATTTACACCATCTACACCTGGATTGTCTCCGATAAATAACTTCATACTTGTAGAATTTTTACAAGTTCCAGAAGTTGTATATGTTAAGGTATATTCACCACTTTCAACAGTTGAAACATCAATAAAACCAGTCGATGAATTGAATGAATTAATCAAAGGTGTCACTGAGAAAACACCGCCTTGTTCACCTGTTACTTTTGCAATTGGATCTAAGTCTCGTTGTTTACAAAATGAATTATCAGGATAGGTAAAATTTGCATTTTGAACAGGATTAACCTCTAACGAAAACGTTTGTTTTTCACCAATACAAGAACCTGCTGATGGTGTTACTTCAATTATAGCTTGAACAGAAGTCCCTCCAATTTGGGTTCCTGTTCCCTTAAAAGATAAAAGATCACCTATTCCTTGTGTTGAAAGTCCAATGGTCGTATTATTATTCTTCCATGTAAACGTAGAACCTTCCGCTCCTTTAAATATAATTGAACTAAAATTACTTCCTTCACAAATTGATTGGTTACTAATTTTTTCTACAGACGGTTTGTCAGAAATAGCTACCTGAACAGTAGTATCACTCGGACAGCTTCCTTTAGTAGTATAAGTTATCGAATACTTACCAGGTTTCGATGCATTGATATCAATCTCTCCAGTTTTGGAATCCACTATTAAATTTGCTGATGAAGAAGTAAATTGACCTCCAAAGGTTCCATTAATCGTTGGCGCAATACTCGCATCTGAATAACAATAGGTATAATTAGCATAACTTATCGAAGCATTATCTTTCGAATTTACAGAAATCACAAACGAAACTTTATCACCTGAACAACCATCCCGTTCTGGAGTCACTTGAACAATACCCGCTATCGAATTTTGACCCATTATCGTGCCATTCCCTTTAAATGAAGGTATTGTTCCTTCACCAGTTGAACTTAATCCAATTGCAGTATTTGTATTAACCCATACAAAATTAGTATTTTGTGATCCCACAAAATTAATTGGGGAAGAAAATTGGTCTTGACACAATTGGATATCTTGTATCGACTGAACTGAAGGAGAAGCTTTAATCGCAACAGTAAATTTAGAATCTTGCGCACACGCTCCTGAACTAGCATATCTAATTTCATAGCTTCCAGCCTGAGACGATTTTAAGTTAATCATCCCTGTTTGTTTGTCAATATTCAAACCATTCAATGGCAAAACGGTATATGTCCCCCCTGTAGAACCTGAAATAATCGGTAAAGGATTTTGTTCATTTGAACAGTAACTAGTTTTAGCGTAATTAAAAGAGGGGTTGTCGATCTTTTTCACAGTAACTTTCACCTCAATTGGTGTGCCATTACAACCATTGAGTCTTGGAGTAATTGTATAAATAACAAACCCCTGCTCTTTACCTTCCACAGCTGATAGTGGTTGTTTAATTAAACCACCAACTGCGACATTCGTAGTATCTCTACCTCCACTCACATCCAAATTCGTTGCTGTCCAATTGAATAAAGTTCCTTCAAAACTACTTGTCAATCGAATATTTGGTATAGACCCAGAACATATATCAACTGAATTTACTGAAGCAATAACATCCGGGATTGAATTAACTGCTACAACTATTCCACTCTTACAATTTTTATTGTCTGTATAAAAAACAGTTGTACTTCCTGTTTCCAACCCTTTGATGGTTCCTTTATTCCCATTTTGTTCTAATTGAACAATTGCACTGTTCTCCACTGACCACGCTTGATTGTTCAATGGCGTTCCTGTTGCAGTTAAGGTTGAATTTGCATCTAAACATAATGCCGCTGTTCCAGAAATAATTGGCAACGGATTTACAACTACAGTTTTTTGATTTTTACACCCATTGACATCAGTGTATTGAATTTTCGTAGTTCCTTTTCCAACACCCTTAAATTCTCCAGAAGTATTTATTGTTCCGATTTTAGCATCCAAACTCACCCATAAACCAGTTTGATTCACTCCATCTGAAGAGGTGTAAATTGCATTCGATGCTTCACATATATCACTATTGCCATCAATTGTGGGTAACGCTAAAACGGCAATCGGTTTTGTGACAATACAACCGGCATCACTCATAAAGGTTAAATTGGAATTACCTGCCGATTTAGCTAAAATATTACCGACTTTATCAACTGAAATGACATCAGTATTGGATGCAGTCCAAGGTGTATTTTTATTTGCTATTTCAGAACCTTTTGCTGATTGTGTGCCGTTTAAACACATACTCGAGAGTGCCTCAATTGATGGTATTGGGTTTACCATTATGTTAATGGTATCGCTACAACCGTTTTCAGAAGTAAATATAATCGAAGATTGTCCAGTCTTCAATCCTTTTACCACTCCAGATGCGTCAACCGAAGCTGTTGCCCCTTGCAATGACTGCCATATACCGTTTACCCCATCTTTTTTTGAAAGTAATATGTTAGCATTAACACA
>CAMCQL010000084.1 GCA_945877005.1 Chryseobacterium gleum | reverse complement strand
ATTAATTTCCGTAGGTCATTAAGTAGGCTTTTAAGAATTCATCGATGTCTCCATCCATTACCGCGTCCACATTTCCAGATTCGTGACCAGTTCTAACATCTTTCACTAATTTATAGGGATGCATCACATAGTTTCTGATTTGTGATCCCCATTCAATTTTCTTTTTATTTGCTTCGATTTCGTTTCTTTTTTCCATACGCGCTCTGTACTCTAGTTCGTAAAGTTGAGAACGTAACAATTGCATTGCTTTTTCTTTATTGGCTAATTGGGATCGAGACTCCGAGTTTTCGATGATAATTCCAGTAGGGGTATGGCGTAAACGTACTGCTGTTTCTACTTTGTTGACATTTTGTCCTCCAGCACCACTTGCACGCATTGTTTCAAAGCTAATATCAGCCGGATTGATATTAATTTCGATGGTATCATCTACCAACGGATATACATATATTGAAACAAATGAGGTGTGTCGTTTTGCATTTGAATCAAATGGGGATATACGTACCAAACGATGTACGCCATTTTCTCCTTTCAGGTACCCAAAAGCAAATTGTCCTTCAATTTCTAAGGTAACAGTTTTAATTCCGGCAACATCTCCGTCTTGGTAATTCAGTTCTTTGATTTTGTAATTGTTTTTCTCTGCCCACATAATGTACATGCGCATTAACATAGATGCCCAGTCACAACTTTCAGTTCCACCAGCACCTGCATTGATTTGAAGTACAGCACTTAATTGATCTTCTTCTTCGGATAGCATGTTTTTAAGTTCTAGTTCTTCGATACTAGTTTTTAATTGAACATACGCAGTATTTAATTCAGTTTCTGTTGCCTCTCCTTCTTTAAAGAAATCTAACAAAACCTCTATGTCATCCGATGCATTTTTAAGGTCGTCATAGGTGGAGATCCAAAACTTAAGTGTTCGAATATTTTTCATTTCAACTTCCGCTTTTTTGGGGTCATCCCAAAATGTTGGATCTTGAGTTTTTAATTCTGCTTCATTTAATTGAATTCTTTTTTCGTCTATTTTAAGATAGATAGCAATTGCATTGATCCGTTGTTGAAGATCTTTAAGTTGTTCTTGGTTGACCATAGTTGAGTTAATTTCGATAGAAATTGAAATGCAAAGTTATTCAATCAAAAGCAGTTTTCGAAGGATGTGTTGATCATTTACGTTGAATCGAATAAAATAGACACCAGGGCTCAGTTCAAAATTTGATTTTGCAATTGTCAATTGATGCGAATTTTGAGCTGTTTTTCCAGAGAATAACGTGCTAATTTTAATTCCAAGTGCATTGACTAATTCTATTTCAACGTGATTTCCTTTTGGAGTAGAATAAGCAATTGTTACTTCTTCTTTGAATGGATTTGGATGGATGGATATTTTATAATCAGTTAGTTGTAAATAATTATTTGCAGTTTCAACAGTAAATTCTAAACAGTTTGAAGTATCCGTACATTCATTCGATGTATGAATGAGTTTGTAATTTCCGCTTGCTTTTGGAACAAAGTAAGAGGTATCTGTAGTTGTGTACTGAATATTATTGGTTGTGCATTCTACCCATGTAAATTTACCAGTTTTTGCAGCAGCAATTAACGTATCTTCTTTTACAGATTTAGTGATGACTGTTTTTGGTAAGATGGTTAAGTTCAAGTACCATGTGGAATCGCAAATTCCACCATTCGTTGGTTTGTAAGTGTAAATCCCGCTTTTAGTATAAGTAGTGTTATTCCATGTATAAGATTTACAGGCTGCAACTTCAATGGAGTAATTACAATCATTAAATGCATTTACTTTAAAATCATCGAAGTAAAATCCGTCATAGTTGGTATAATCATCGCTTTTTAGTTCAAATCTCACTTTTATTTTTTTACCGATAAAATCTTTTAAATTAATAGTTTCTTTGATCCATTCTTTTTGTGTTCCGTCGTAAACGGGTTGGTCATAGATTTCGATTACTTTAGCTCCATGGCTATATGCTCCACAAATAGCTTTCCAAGAAATGCCATTGTCTTCAGATACTTGAAGTTGAGCATAGTCGTAGCCCAATTCAATGTCCCATTTTGCATTAAATTCAAGGAAGGCATACTTACTAGATGTTAAGTCAACCGATGGGGAATAGGTAATAGTGCTTGTTGTATTGTCACTGTAATTTCCATTTGGTGAATCTGTTATCGAATTAGTGCTACTTACAAAACTGGATGTTGTTGTATTCCATGTTTCTGAGGTCCAGTTTTCTAAGGAATTTCCATTTTCTGACAAAATTAGAATCGATGTTCCATAAATTTTTATGATCGTATCTACCGTTTCGAATTTATTAGATGTTGTTCGAATTGCAAATAGAATAGTGTCTCCATGCTTTGTATTTGGTGTGATACTGTATGCAATCGAATCTTTATAAGGTTTTAATAATGAAGGATCAATTAAATTAACACTTGCTTTAGAGAAGGCAATATTTTGAATTGGTTCAAAGGTAACGGTGTAATCGGAGGCATTATTTAGTCCGAATTTTTGGAACGTAAATGGAAGATATCCTTCTTTACTACTGAAATTCGGTGTATTCTCGACGGTCGTTTGAGATAGTCCTCCTGCAATCAATGCTAAGCGAAGATTTTGCATAATATTTTCACGACACATACGCATTATTTTAGAGCTTGGTGGCCAAAAACCGTCGGCAAAGTCGCCTACTTCGGGTGTGAACGAATAGATTTTATTTTTGGTATTCGTTTCGCCGTACATCCAATCATCAGAACCACCATTTACATCGTAGCTAACAGTAGCAATTGAATTTCCGTATTTGTAGTTGTTTTCTTTGGTAAACAATTTTCCAAAATTGTAAAATACGGTATCATCCACTGTTTTTTCTTGGCTTGAGTATCCCCATGGGTAAATAAGTAAATTACCATAAGTATGATAATTGAGCGCTAGTTGAAATTTATGCTCCTCACACAATTTTTTTATTGCTTGAGTTTCTGGTTCTGAAAAGGGACTTGTTCCGCGATAGGTTTCATTATTTGTTGTGGAAGATGATCCATTGTCATCAAAACCCCATTTGTATCCGTAATTTCGATTTAAATCAACTCCATAGTTATTGGTAGGATTCTTTTTTCTGTTTTTTCGCCACATTCCTCCTCCATCAGGATTCGTTGTTTGATTGAATAAGTACCCATCAGGATTTACACATGGCACAAAGTACATTTGTGTGTGATCAACAACAGATTTCACCAACGGATCTTTCTCGTAATTTTCGAGTAAATACCACATGTAAAACAGCAATTGAGATAAACCACCTGGTTCTCTAGCATGATGAACGGCTGTGTAAAGCACTTCTGGATCTTTGTCATCAGTTGTTGGATGATCTGAAATTTTTACATGATAAATAGGTTTTCCTTCTATACTTTGCCCAATAGAAGATTTGACAGAAATCAATTTAGGATAAAGTTCTACCATCTTATCCAACTGATTCAAATATTCTTGATAAGTAAAATAGCCACCCATTGAACCAAGTTTGAAATTCTCAGGTTGAGGAATAATTTTCCCCGGAGAACATCCACTTGCAATATCTCCTCGATTTGGAGCGTTTTGGAAATTTTTATTTTTTTCTAAAAATTCTGCTACTACGTCTTTACTGAGCACTTCAATATGGAACTTGTTTTTTTGAAGCAATGCAATTTCTGTACTTGAAAATTCAGAAACAAAAAAACGACCTAATTTATGTTGGCCATGATCTACTTCAATTCCTAAAGCAGCAAGTTGTTGCATTGTTTTTCCGTTATCGAAATGAATTTTTACACGGGAATATTTTTCAACTTGTCCGTTGATGTTGAATGTAATAAAAATCAAAAAGAGCAGGAATAATCCTACTCTTTGAATGTTAACTATTAATTTTTTCATTTGCATGAATAATTTTCAAATTCTTCGTGTATTTCTTGTTGGTATTGTTTCGTAACATTGATAGGAACATATTCCTCTTGTACGTTTGTTTTGTCCAAACCAAAATCTTCCGCTGCTTTTAAGCCCGTTGATTTAATGAGTCGGTAGGCTTTGACAGTAATGATTTGAAAAGTTGTAAGTAAATTGTCTGTTGCAACACGAGAATTAAGAACAATGAATTTAAAATCAGGCTCTTCAAAATTGTCTTTTACACAATCAAAAATACTTCTACCAGTTAGTTCTCCTTTGTCCACCATTTTTTTGTGGATTTTTTTCATCATATATTCAATACGATGTTCTTCTTTAAATCCTAATTGCAACGAAATATGGTAACAATGTTTGTCGATAATCTCATTTACAGAATAATCTACACCCCAAGGATCGGATTTAATGTCCAAATGTAAGAACCAAACAATATCTGCTCTTCTCGGTCTTTTTCGAAATAATGAGAAGTAAACAGTTGAATCTAATTTGTCAGGAGATTCGCTTCGCGTTGGGTAAACCAAGTTTGTTGCTTCAAATGGAATCTTGTCATCTTGACGAACTTTTAACAATTTTGGTACAACTCGTGTCATAGGAATGTACTCGGTTATGTTTGCACGCAATGCTCTAGCTTTGTAAAATAAATACAATGCTGCAAAGAAAAAGATTGCCAGTATCAATGTAAACCACCCTCCGTGCGGAATTTTGTTCAAGTTTGAGAATAAGAAAACCCCCTCTACGATAAAAAATACCGCAAAAATCACCGTGAAAATCACCTTCGATTTTGGGTAACGCATGTACAGCATCAAGATTAACAAGATGGAAGTCATGATCATATTGATGGTAATGGCTAAACCGTAAGATGCTTCCATTGCGGAAGAAGTTCTAAACACATAGATTACAAGTAAACAACCGAACATTAATACACCATTGATGAATGGGATGTAAATTTGACCTTGGTGATTGGTAGGATATTTTACTTTAAGATTCGTCCACAATTTCAATTTTATTGCCTCATTCATCAACGTGAAAATACCTGTAATTAAAGCCTGAGAAGCAATAATTGTTGCTGCGGTTGCAATGGCAATGGCAAATGGCAAAATTCCATCTGGAACCATAGCATAAAAAATAGTTTGCCCTTTTTCAAGTTTAAATCCAGGAGACAATGCCAATGCAGCTTGACCTAAATAGTTGATTACTAATATAATACTCATAATACTCCAGCTCACACGGATATTTCCTTTTCCGCAGTGACCTAAATCAGAATACAATGCCTCAGCTCCTGTTGTACATAAAAATACGGCACCTAATACCCAAAATCCTCCAGGAACATTTACAATCATATTATAGGCATACCATGGATTCAACGCTTTTAAAACGGCAGGGTTATCTGAAATATGCGTCAATCCTAAATAAAGTAAAAATCCAAACCATATTAACATAATTGGACCAAATACTTTTCCAATAATCACAGTACCAAATTGTTGGATCGCAAAAAGTGCAAAAATGATTCCAACTACAATTGGCATCGTTGGTAAATCAGGATAAATATTATTGATCCCTTCTACTGCAGAAGAAATTGAAATAGCTGGGGTGATAAATCCATCTGCTAATAGCGAAGCACATCCAATCAATGTTGGTATAATGATCCACTTCGCTTTTTTGTCTTTCAATAAAGCATACAACGCAAAGATTCCTCCTTCACCTCTGTTGTCAGCATTTAATGCGAAATAGACATATTTTATGGTAGCCAATAAAATCAAGGTCCATATGACAGAAGATAAACCACCTAAAACAATACCTTCAGAGAAATTTTTACCTTCTGTAATTGCTTGGAAAACATAAAGCGGGGATGTTCCAATATCTCCAAAAACAATTCCAATGGTAATTAGAACTCCAGCTGCGGTTAATTTGGTTTTATGTTCAGTCGACATTTCTTAAAAATTAGTTGTCAAATGTAGGATATTTCTATATCTAAAAATTTAAAACAGTAAGAAAATTTTAAATTATTTTTCTTCTGTTAAAAACAAGGCCTTCAGTTCGGTTGCTTCAGACGGTTTTAGTTTTCCAGCAAGAATTAAACTTAATTGCTTTCTGCGAAGCGCCCCTTCGTATCGTTCAATTTCTTCAGGTGTCTCAGGAATTAATTCTGGCACATTTATAGGCCCTCCTAATTGATCTACTGCAACAAATGTATAAATGGCTTCATTGCATTTTCTTCGCACTCCAGAAATTGGATCTTCAACATAAACGTCGACAAATACCTCCATAGAAGAGCTAAAGGCTCTTGAAACTTTTGCTTCCAAAGTAACAATTGAGGATTGTAGGATTGGTTCTCTAAAAGAAACGTTATTTACGGAAGCGGTTACAACTACTCTTCGACAATGTCTCTGCGCCGAAACACTTGCAATTACGTCCATCCATGCCAATAATTGTCCACCAAACAAATTACCCAAAGTATTTGTATCGTTTGGTAAAACTATATGAGTTGTTATCGCAATAGTTTCAGCTGCTTTTTTAGTTTTCATGCCTTCAATTTTGTCTTCTTACGTTAACTTTCTAAAATAGATACATTTTTTTAAGGATTAGAGTTGCATCCACCTTGTTTTTATATCTTTGTTTTTTTCATTCTTTAGAAAGTAATCGTATGACTCGTCAGGAATTAATTGATCAAATTAAACTAAAAAAATCTTTTTTATGCGTTGGATTGGATACCGATATTTCTAAAATTCCACAGCATTTATTAGAAACAGAAGATCCTGTTTTTGAGTTTAATAAAGCGATTATAGACGCAACAAAAGATTACTGTGTTGCCTATAAACCCAACATTGCTTTTTACGAATGCATGGGTGAAAAAGGATGGAGGTCCTTGGCTAAAACCTTAAATTATATTCCGGAAAATATATTTACGATTGCTGATGCTAAAAGAGGAGACATTGGTAATACTTCAACGTACTACGCAAAAACATTTTTTGAAAATCTTTCTTTTGATTCTGTTACAATTGCTCCTTATATGGGGGAAGACAGTGTGACGCCTTTTTTAGAATTCCCTTCTAAATGGGCTATTTTATTGGCATTGACATCGAATAAAGGAGCTTTAGATTTCCAATGTATCAAAGATGACAAAGGACAAGAATTATTTAAGACTGTGTTGGCAAAATCTTCTGAGTGGGGAACACCTGAAAATTTAATGTATGTGGTTGGAGCAACGCGTGCAGCACAAATTGCAGAAGTTCGCGCAATAGTTCCGAATCATTTTTTCTTAGTGCCTGGTCTAGGCGCACAAGGAGGTAGCTTGAAAGAAGTTGTTCACTATGGTTGGAATGAGGATTGTGGATTATTGGTAAATTCTTCTCGCGCAATACTATATGCGTCGAATGGGGAAGACTTTGCGGAAGCTGCACGAATTGAAGCCCAAAAAATTCAACAAGAAATGGAAGTGTTGATGGGAGAAAGAAATTTCGGATAGTTTATTTGTCAATTTCCGGTATGTTTTTTGTATTTTTAAAAAACTCAATTAACATAGTTTCTATATTAATCGAATCTTCTTCAATAATTGATGTTGAATTCTTAAAAATTTCCTTTAATATTTTATAAATATTTTCTTCAATTTGTTCATCATTTAGTACAACATCGATACCAATCGAGTCATATAATTTCTTAGCTTCTTCTTCTCTATCGGAGCTCACTAATAATTGTGATTTTAAAAGTATTGCAGCTTTTGAACTATCCTTTTCAAGCCCTTTCCCTTCATTCATAAGATACGCTAGTAAATATATTTTTTCATCATCGTAACCTTTTGATATTTGTTTTATTGCTTCAGTGTAATCAGGTTCACCTAAAACCCCATTAATTAAAGCT
>CAMCQL010000083.1 GCA_945877005.1 Chryseobacterium gleum | reverse complement strand
ATTTCTTGCATAATGTATTTTTCTAACTAACAGCAAATCATTAGCATATTACTTGCCTTTAATCCAAATATAGAATAAATGGCTAATAAAACCAAGTTGAAGAAAGCCTACTATGGGAAAAGTAACTTCATTTGTTTGTTAATTCACTTTCCAATACAGAAAGTAATTTTGTAGTAATAGCAAGGGTTGTAGAGGGCCATATACAAATGTGAAACACGTATTTTGGGGGTGGGGTTACTTTCTGACCGGGAAGTAAGTTCACAAAAAAGTGGGAAGTAACTTTTAAAAAAGGCACCTCAAAAATAGTGTTTTTTTGGCTTCTGAATCTGTTAAATTTGGATGGGCAAATTAAATTTCTTTTAGTATTTCTTTGGGAGACTTTTCCAGATTAGTCTATTTAATTCTTGCCTAATCCATCTTTAAACTTGTTAATAGTGCCGGTAATTGAAACAGAAACGTAATCAGAATTAAACTGCCTACGAGCCAATTTTTTGAGATTAAGCAAAAGTAAATGTGATTTATTAGTACTTTTTTAATAGGACTATTCCAGATGAATGTTCTGCTAATTTATGAGCTAAATGAAATTGAGAAGCTGTGAATTTTGCGTTATTACATTCAATTAATTTATCAATATATATGGATAAATTTCTTTTTATTTCAGATAAATGCTCTAGCTCTATGTTATTTAGATTACAATAATTTGTTGAAAATTTGTTTAAGCTGATAGTATTTAAATCTGAAAAATATTCTTTAATATTGAACCCTTTTGTGAAAATATCTTCATGCATTTTTAAAAATAATGTAGGGTGAAATGAGTCTTCTGGTCCTTTCTTTTTTTCGCGGATAAAAAAACCATAACTTGTTAATATGTTTAGGCTTTTTTCTAATAAATCTCTATAATATAATTTGCTTTTTTTGTTTTTACCAAAAAGATTCCCTAATGGAACAGGTGTGTTTTTTGCAAAATCCGAACCTATACGTGTTTTGTTTATTGAATCGCCCATGCCAATAGCATAGATGAATAATATCTTACAATAATAATCAGTGCCCTCTCCTCTTGCTTCACCCTTGGCGATAATAATAGTATTATATTTTTCTTTAAAAAAATTAAAATCTATTTCATGAACATTCCATTGCATTTCAGACAAACTATTCCAAAAAAATATTGTAGAATCTAAGTGGCTAAATGAGTGAGAGTATTTTTCTAGAGCAGAGTTATTAAAAGATTTCAATTCATTTAATAACTTTAAAACTTCAGATTGATGCTTTTTAAATATTACATCTAAACGATTTCTGTGAATAAACTGAATTTGTTCAAATAAGTCTTCTTCTAAATTCCTCATTGAACCTGACCAGAAGCTAATCCATTTTTCATAATAGTAAAAGTCAAGGAGTCTTTGATGATCTACAAGTGGATTAATTTTCAGGCTATCCGTTTTAGCCTTCAGATCTAAGTCCTTTTTAAAGTAAAATCCTCCTTTCTCCCATTTTTTTCTTAAAAGATTTATTAAAACTTGAGATTGCTTTTCTAAACTTAAAATATCTATATCATTCATAAATTTTTTTTTATTATTTCAACAATAATAGTGTCAATTATATTATACGCCCCAAATCCAGAACATAAATGTTATATAGACAACTCATAGTTTAAAATTAACAAAATAAATCCAATAATTTAGTTTATTTAAATTACATGGAAAGGCCAAGTATAGTTAGTGTAAATAAAAGCTCTTCCATCTTCTCTATTAGTGATCTTGGCATAAATTTTAAATCTTGTTCCAAGGGGATATTTCAACAATTTCCTTGAACACTCTACCATCATTTCCGTACTATAAATTCCTTGACCTAAAATTGGTCTTATGTGAGTTGGAACATTTGATTTAACTCTTGGGTTAAAACTTTCCACTATTATATACTCATAACCTGAACTTTTCATATTCTAAAAATTTATGAATGGAAAATTTAATATTATGGCTTAACTCTGACTCCTTTTATTTGACACATTCTAATTCAAGAATTAAAAAAGAGATTATTTTTGTTCTCTCGCTTTTCTAATCTTCTCTTATGCAATTAGGCACTTTTTAGACTTGCTCATTCTTTTACCAATTAGTTATATAATTACCGTTTTTATCTTCCATTCTACCTAAACATAACATTATAAAGTCAAAAAAACCCCAATAGTAAATAAACCAAATGTAAAGAAATACAATAATCCTTTCATAGTTTTACCTAAATAAAAATGATGACCACCAAACCATCCAAAAAATAGAAGCATTAATGTTACTTTAATAATACTTTTATCAGAACCTGATGTTAATACTAAAGGTAATCCTTGTAAATCATTTGAAATATTGTTTAATAACTGATCAATATTCATTTGATTTTTAGGCGTAATTGCACCCCACCAAGCATTCCGGTTTTAGAACTAGAGGAAACTGATATTTGTGTTTTATTACTACCCTCAATCTCTACAAGTTGTATTGTCATATCCTCACCCCAAGATGTGGCAGACATTCCAGTAGATATTGTATAAGAATTTGCTAATTCATTTTTACTTTTAATTTTAAATCCTTTTCCTTGGTCAATAACATTTAATAATGATTTAGCTACTCGTTTTATTTCAAATGGAATAATTACCGATACCGTATCTTTTGTTAAATTCATTTTATTAAATTTTTAAATTTTTCGCTACTCGTATGGCTTTTTGCTGACGCCCCGTTTTTTTAATGATAAAGTGGTTTCTGGACTCCACTGTTTAATAAATGCAATTAGTGAATCAAAAGTCTTTTTTTCGTTTGACAATTCAAGTCAAAATGAAATCTAATCGAAAATAGTTTGACAGTTCAGGTCAAAAGTTTGTTCATTTGCTTATAAATACTATTATTTGTAGAAAATTTGAAGAATGTTGAATCAGCATAAAATACTTCGGGTTCTACAATTTATTTCCTTTTTGGAACAAGAACCTTCTAAAACGGTAGTTCAGTTGGCCTCTTTGCTGGACACAACCGATAGAACAGTTTATAGGTACTTAGATCTTGTGAAAGAATGTGGATTTGATTTGCAGCGAGATAAGATAAACCGTTTTTTTATTGTAAATGATCGTTCGAATGGTGTACGTTTCACTCCAGAAGAAGCAGATTATTTGAAACAATTGGTATTGACCAACGGCAAAAAGAACAAGTTGAAAGATTCAGTGTTGAGTAAAATCTATCTTTCTTCGGATGCTAACATAGTTGCTGGTCATTTAATCAATGTCAAGAATGGTAAAATTGTGGAAAGACTCTCACTGGCAATTGCTAACAAGGAGCAAGTTATTTTAAAAAAATACCAATCGATCAATTCTGAAACCATTTCCGATAGGCTTGTTGAGCCTTTTGGCTTTACGGACAATTATTGCACGGTGATGGCATTCGAACCTGCATCGCTCAAGAACAAAACGTACAACATCGATCGAATTGCCGCCATTGAATTTAACAATCAAAATTGCCTCTTTGAAAGTGACTACGAACAACAAATACCAGATGTCTTTGGTTTTGCTTTTTCAGGGAAAAAGTTTCCAGTTAATTTGGAACTTCCTCTAAAACAGTATTTACTCCTCAAAAACGATTTCCCAATGACAACTCCATACTTCAAATTCAATGCTAAAAAAGAGCTGTATGAACTCAATATTGAGGTCAATGATTTGACTCCAGTTGAAAGGTTTTTGAGGGTTTAATTGTGTTAGTGGTATTACATATTAAAATCTAGTATTAACTCAATTTTTCTTCTTAACTTCATGCCTTATAATTCAACTATTATTAAAGAAATTAAACTGGTCTGGCTAACAGTAAGCTTGGTAAAAATGTAAAATATGGTCAATTGGTATGTCATTAATAAGCGTCAACTATCGATTGAAGTGCTTTATAAAATTGCCAAATTATTACAGGTTGAGTTTAAAGAATTATTGAAATAACTATGAGTACAAGATTTTTTACAAATGATGGCAAGAATACACTTTTGAATAAATTCAAAGGTGTATTTGAAAACAATAAAGACATAGAGTTCTTTGATGCTCTAGTAGGTTATTTTAGAGCATCTGGATATTTTAGAATTAGAGAGCATCTAACCGATGTGCCTAGAATTAGAATTTTAGTTGGTATTGATGTAGATAAAATTATAGCAAAGTACAATTCTAAAGGTTTGCTTTTTCAAGGTGATGCAAATCAGACTTTGATAGAATTTTTAAACGAAGCAAAAGAAGATATTCAAACAGCAAACTATACTAAGGAAGTAGAAAATGGTATTCTTCAATTTATCGAAGATATTTCTACAAAAAAAATTGAAATCAAAGCTCATCCAAGCAGAAAGTTACATGCTAAAATATACATTTTTAGACCAGAAACTTGGAACGAACACAATCAAGGGAAAGTAATAACTGGTTCATCTAATTTATCAGACTCTGGTTTAGGTGGATTTGATGGAAGCAATTATGAATTTAATGTCATACTAGAATCATTTGATGATGTTGCTTTCGCTACAAATGAGTTTGAAAAGCTATGGATTGAGGCTATTCCGATTCTTCCTGTAGAAATACAAAAAATTAAAAAAGACACTTACTTAAATGACAACTTCACACCATTTGAGGTGTATATAAAGTTTTTAATTGAGTATTTCGGTAAAAGTGTAGAGTTTGACCCAAATTCAGTATCAGATTTACCTCAAGGATTTAAAAGGTTATCATATCAAGTCGATGCTGTAAATCAAGGATATGAATTATTAAAGAAACATAACGGTTTTTTCCTTGCTGATGTAGTAGGATTAGGTAAAACAGTTGTGGGAACTTTAATTGCAAAGAAATTTTTCTATTCAAATGGTTTTCCGTCACACATTTCAACTATTTTGATTATTGTACCACCAGCATTGAAAGACAATTGGGTGGATACACTAAATAAATTTGAGCTTAAGAATTATGATATAATTACAAATGGAAGTTTACACAAAATCAACAACCCGGAAAAATATGATTTGATTATTGTAGATGAGGCTCATAAATTTAGAAATGATTCAGCAGAAGCATATAATGAATTACAGAAACTTTGTAAGACAAAAACAAATCAGGTATTAAAAGACGGGACAAAGGCAGATAAAAAGGTCATGCTGATTTCTGCAACACCACTAAATAATAGACCTTCTGATATTGCCAATCAAGTATATCTATTCCAAGATGCAAAGGATTCAACTTTAGAAATTTCAAACTTGCAACATTTTTTCAGAAAGAAGAGTGATGACTACAAGCAGCTTAGAGACAATCCTAATATTGCAGAGGTTCAACAAGCAGTTAAAGTAATATATCAAGATATTAGAGATAAGGTAATTGCTCCACTTACTATAAGAAGAACCAGAACTGATTTAAAAATTCATCACCAATACAAATCAGATCTAGATGAGCAAGGAATTATCTTCCCAGATATCAAAAAACCACAAAAAATATATTATCAACTAAATGATGATGCTGAAGAGCTATATGATGATACCATGCACTTGCTTTCACATCCAGTTGAAGGAATAAAATATTACAGGTATCAAGCTATTAAGTTTTTAGTTCCAGAAAAAAAATCAAAATACAAAAATGCTGATGTAGCTTCTGGAGCTTTAGCAAGTATGATGAAGGTGCTTTTGGTTAAAAGAATTGATAGTAGTTTTTACGCATTTAAAGCCTCTCTAAATAGATTTTGTGAGTCAACACTTGCCATGATACAAATGTTTGAAAACGGCACGATTTACATTGCTCCAAACTTGAATGTTTCTGAATATATTATTGAAGGTCGTGAAGATGAATTAATAGATAAAATTGCAACTGTAAGAGATTCAGACCCAACTATAACTGTATGTACTCCAGAGGATTTTGAGCCGAATTTCTTAAATGAATTGAAGCGTGACTATGAAATTGTTTTAGGATTAAATGAGCGTTGGAGTAAAGTAACAGAAGACCCAAAATTGGATGAATTCAAGTTGCGTATTGAGAATGAATTTTTAAATAAAGAAATAAATCCTCAACAAAAATTAGTGGTATTCTCAGAGTCTAAAGAAACAACAACCTATCTAACTAATGCACTAAAGAGTGCTGGAAGAACAGATGTTTTGGAAGTACATGCTGGAAATAGAGATAATTTAAGAGAAATAATTAAACATAATTTTGATGCTAATATCCCTAGAGAACAATACAAGTCTGATTACAAAATTGTAATTTGTACGGAAGTACTAGCAGAGGGTGTAAACTTACACAGGTCAAATGTAATTGTAAACTATGATACTCCTTGGAACTCTACTCGATTAATGCAACGAATAGGAAGGGTAAATAGAATAGGTTCTATAGCTCCATTTATTCATATTTTCAATTTTTATCCTACTGCAAAGGTTAATAATGATATTGAGTTAGAGAAAAAAGCAATTATGAAATTGCAAGCATTTCACTCAGCACTTGGTGAGGATAGTGAAATTTATTCTCCAGATGAAGAAATTCAAACATTTGGACTATTTGAAAAGGAAGTAGATGAGGAAAAAGATGAAAGACTTGCTTACTTAATGGAACTCAGAAAGTTTAGAGAAGAAAATCCAGAGGAGTTTAGAAGAATTAGAAATTTACCATTAAAAGCGAGAGTCGGTAGAAAGGATAGAACAAAAAAGAACAGCACAATCTGTTTTATTAGAAACAACCGAAGAGATGCATTTTATTGGGTTAAAGAAAATAATGAACTGGAAGAAATGGGCTTTGTAGAAGTAGCAAAAGAATTTAGAGCAGACAAACCCGAAACAGGTATAGAGCTTCATGACATGCATCATGATCAAGTCGCTATAGCAGTTAAGTATTTTGATGAAAAATTGCAAGATGAAATGGCTAGCGGTCAAGTTGTAGATACCACACAAGGCCCGAACGAAAAGCGTGCATTGGCTTATTTAGATGGATTTTTAAGCTTTCCTTTCATCAATGACATTGAAAAAGACAAGATTAAAGCAACCAAAAATGCAGTGAAAAATGCAAAATTTCAAAAGCTCCAACGTGAAATAAATGCATTGAAGAAAAATGCAAAAGCAGAAAGAATTAAACCAGTTGATTTATTGGATGCAGTAATTAGAATAATTGATAAATATCCAATTGATATTAATGAATCAGATTCTGCAAACCCAATCGTTACGGTTAAATCATTTGAAAAAATGAAGCCAGAAATAATAATTTCTGAATCATATTATTATAATTAATAATCATGGATAAAAGAGAATTACAAAAGCTTTTAAGTCAGTCCTACAAGCAAGAAAATTGGAAGAAAATTGTATCATTTATTTTCCCTAATGTAACCATTTTTTCAACTCCATATGAATTTCCAATTAGTAATGATAAAATTAAAACGTTTAGACAATTAGGAAATGTCAGATTAAATGATGGCAAAAATTTAGCATTGTTTGAGTTGTTATTAACTGATTCTGTTAATATAAAACGTAACAGAGTTGAACTTAATAATGAAATTTCTAAATACATTGACCAAGAACAAACTCATGGAGTATTATCAATTTTTGAACAAGGAAAAGATGATTACCGTTTTACTTTTACTGCACGTAGTAGTGAATTTGATGACGATGAAGGTGATTTTGTAACAAAAAAAACAGATACTAAACGGTTTACTTACGTTCTAGGAAAAAATGAAAGCTGTAAAACTCCTGCTTTACAATTTTTTGAATTAAGCAATAATAAAGACCTAAAAATAGATGATGTAATTAAAGCATTTAATATTGCAAAACT
>CAMCQL010000082.1 GCA_945877005.1 Chryseobacterium gleum | reverse complement strand
GCAGGCTATCAATTACTTGTAAAAACAGGGTTAGCACCAAACCAACTGATTTCTTTCGGAAGTGAATTAAGTCCAGGAATGTATATTGTTGAGGTGAAACAAGGGACTGTGAAGCGAACGATTAAAGTGTATAAAATCTAATTTGGATTAACTCTAATCTTCTTATTTGTAGAAGATAGAAGTGAACAAAGTTTTAAAAGCGGATAACCATAATTAAGTTATCCGCTTTTTTTTTGAGAATAAAAAACCGTTTCAAAAGTTTTAAATAGAGGTGGATTACAAAAATCATTTAATAGCAGTTGTATTTAAAGGGAAGAGTTAAATATGGTTTAAGAGGAAGCTATTAGTTTTGTGTATGGAGATTGTGCAGGAATACAATTCCAGCACAGCAGGGAGCTATTAGTTTTGTGTATGGAGATATTGTGCAGGAATACAATTCAAGCACAGCAGCTATTAGTTTTGTGTATGGATATTGTGCAGGAATACAATTCCAGCACAGCAGGATCCTGAGATGTCACATTGAGCTTGTCGAAATGGACATGAAAGTACAAAAAAAGGTGAAACGCGCGGCCTTTTGGTGTTATGGGTTATAAATGATGAGTTATGAATGATTTGAAAATGGCTTGCAATAATTTGTGTGCCATTTTTAGTTAGTGTACAACATGACATGAATTTTCACTATCTTAACTCTATTCGAAACGTTGTTCCTTTATTTAATTCTGTTTTAAGTACGCTTATTTTTCCATTATGGTAATCGTATATTATTCTTTTAACGAGCGATAAACCAAGTCCCCAGCCTCTTTTTTTTGTAGTGAAACCAGGTTGGAAAATTGATTTGATATGTTGTTCTTCAATTCCTTTTCCATTATCGGCAATGTCAATAAAAGTAATTGTTCCTTCTTGGTGAATGTAAATGGATAATTTTCCTTTGTTTTCCATTGCGTCAATCGCATTTTTACAAATGTTTTCGATTACCCATTCTATTAAAGAAGGATTATGCGAGACTAAATAAGTAGGAGAGGAGCTTTTAAAGGTAAATTCAATTTTATCAGATATTCGCGGTGTTAAATAGTCCATGCTTCGCTTAACGGTGTCACAAATATTTGAATGTTTTAGTTTTATTTCCGAGCCAATTTTTGAAAACCTGTTGGTGACTTGTTCCAAACGTTGCACATCTTTTTTCATTTCAAAAGGAATTGAAGCGTCGATGGGTTGTGTTTCTAAATATTCAACCCATGCAATCAGCGAAGAAAGTGGTGTTCCAAGTTGGTGGGCTGTTTCTTTGGCCATACCAGCCCATAATTGGTCTTGTTCTGCTTTTTTAAATGTTTTAAAAATTAAATAAGCAATTAAGATGAGTAATACTAGAATTAAGAATTGAACGTATGGATACACTTGAAGCATGGCTAATTCGGGACTATTGTCATAATAGAGTAAACTATTTTGTTTATTGTTGAATACAATTTCTATTGGTTCATTTTTTTTCGCCAATTTTTCTAACGTCCGAAATAAATTTTGATTGTATAATTGAGCACTAGGTAGATTAGTTGCAATGATTGAATCGCTTGATTTATCAATCAATAGTGCAGGAATGGCGTTTGATTTTTCTGTAAGTTCTTCGTTAAATGCATGAATCAAAGAGTCTCTTTCATGTTCCAATCGAACTATTTCTTTCGAGTCGGTATAGGCACACGTAATGTACAATGAAGGAGTAATTTCAAACTTTATTTTATGTTTCCATGTTTTTGCAATCTTTATGATAGAGTCGTCGTTTTTTTTGTTCAATTCATCAAACGAGTAGTTTGGGAATTTTTTTCTCAGGGCATTGAAATCTAATTCGATGTTACGATAAGCACTGAGGTAATTTTTTTTATTGTCGTAAAGTACCACTGGAATATTCTCATTTTGTCCAATTATTTTCACGTTTAAATTTGAAAACTCTTCTTTGAATATTTCTGTTTGAGCATCGCTCCAAATTTCCATTTCTTTGTGCTCTTTTGCTCGTAAAGCAGCGAAAGCACTGTTCGTTAATTGTACTAATTCTGCTTTTTTCTTGATTGATTTAGCCCAGAGTTGCGCACGTTCTCTTTCGCGCTCGCTAATTTTATAAACGATTGAATTTGAAAAATAAAGTGAGTATCCAATGAATAATACAGCAATTAATAAAAATACTATTTTCCAACGTTGTTTTCGAGAGTAGAGGTTCATCCGCACACTTTATTTTCACTAAAAATACAAACTTGTTTTCCTTTTTTGAATTATTTTAAAAAAATCAACCAAATAAGTAGTATTTTTTTAGTCTATACTTTTGAAAGTAGTAAATTTGAGCAAAAATATTATAAAATGAGTTTATTAACGGTGGGGAGTGTTGCTTTTGACGCGATTGAAACTCCTTTTGGAAAAACAGACAAAATCATTGGTGGTGCAGGGACGTACATTGCCTTAGCAGCATCTTTTTATAAAAAAACGCAACACATCGTTTCTGTTGTCGGGGGAGATTTCCCGAAGTCGATGTTGGATACCTTATCTAGTCATGGAGTGGATTTGACAGGACTGCAAATCAAGCAGGAAGAGAAAACATTCTTTTGGTCTGGGAAATACCACAATGATATGAATTCTCGCGATACACTTATTACAGAACTAAATGTATTAGAGCATTTTAATCCGGTTATTCCTGAGGGGTATCAAGGAGCAGCGTATTTGATGTTAGGAAATTTAAGTCCGCAAGTACAGCGATTGGTGATTGAAAGACTTACAACACGTCCTAAATTGATTGCAATGGACACCATGAATTTTTGGATGGATATTGCATTGGATGAGTTGAAGCAAACAATTTCTATGGTAGATGTTTTAATTATTAACGATGAAGAAGCGCGCCAATTATCGGGTGAAAGTTCATTGGTAATAGCATCTAAAGTCATCCGCGCATTAGGACCTGAATATTTAATCATAAAAAAAGGGGAGCACGGCGCCTTATTGTTCCACAAAGAAAAGATGTTTTATGCCCCTGCATTGCCATTAGAGCATGTTTTTGATCCAACAGGAGCTGGAGATACATTTGCGGGAGGTTTTATGGGGTATCTTGCAGCTTCGGATGATTGTTCTTTTGAAAACATGAAACGTGCAATCATTGCAGGATCAGCATTGGCTTCATTTTGTGTTGAAAAATTTGGAACAGAACGATTGTTAGAAATTACTTCAGAGAATTTAGAAGAAAGAATTCAAGAATTTGTTGCTTTGTCTAATTTTGATATGGTATATCAAGTAGGTTAATAAGATATGGAAAAGAAAAGTTTTATTGAGAAATTGTTAGTACTTCTTGCGAATGAAGATGTATTGTCTGTCGCACGTGAAGTGAATGAACTAAGAACTCGTTTTGAAGATTTTTGCATTGAAGAAGACCGCAAAAAACAGGTCGCTTTTTTAGAGGCCCAAGAACGAGGGGAAGAAGTAGAATATAGCAATGAACCTGATCTTTTAAAGGAAGAATTTTATGCTTTGTTCAATGATTTCAAAGAAAAAAGAATCAAAGTTTCTACTGAAATTAAAATCAAGCAAGAGGCAAATCTTAGAAATAAAAAAGCGATCCTTGAGAAATTAAAAAATTTGATTGATCACGAAGAAAACATTGGAATTGCCGTTGAGACATACAAAGCGTTGCATGAAGAATGGAAAATCATCGGTGATATTCCAAGAGAAACCCGACAAGATGTTCAGTCTGAATACTCCAAGTTATTAGAATCTTTCTTTTTTAATCTTAAGATTTACAGAGAGTTAAAAGAGCATGATTTAAAAAGAAATTTCCAGTTAAAACAAGAAGTAGTAGCGAAAATTCAGCAATTGGATGCTACTGGAACTGTGAAAGACATGGAGGCACAAATCAAGGTGTACCAAAATGAATTTGATGAAATAGGACCTGTTCCAAAGGATGAATGGGACAATGTCAAAAACGCTTATTGGACATCTGTAAAATCTGTCTACCATAAAATCAATCAGTTTTACGAGGCGAAACGCGAAGAGAAAAAACTTAATTTAGAAAAGAAACACGCTCTTTTGATTGAGGTAAAAACCTTTATGCAGACGATTGAGATTGCTAAAGATGTCAAAACATGGGACCAATTAACACACCAATTATTGAATTTTCAAGAAACATGGAAAGGAATTGGAATGGGTTCAAAAAAAGAAAACGAAGAGTTGTGGGGTGAATTCAGAAATGAATGCGATACTTTTTTTACTAAAAAGAAAGCTTATTTTGATGTCATTAGAACTCAATACGATAAAGTTACAGCGCAAAAACAAGCACTTATCCAACAAGTCAATGGTTTGAAGGAGAGTGAAGAATGGAAAAACACGACTGAAAAAATCATTCGAATTCAACAAGAATGGAAAAAATTAGGCAGTGCTGGTCAAAAGAACGAACAACGTTTATGGAAAGAGTTTCGAGCGGTATGTGATTTCTTTTTTGACGCGAAGAAAGCTCATTTTGAAAAAGAAGACGCTGATAACGATGCGAATCTTAAAGCAAAACAAGCGCTTAATGAAGAAATTGCTGCTTACATTGTTTCAGATGATAAATCTAAAGTAATTGAAGATTTAAAAGCATTTACCCATCGATTCAATGAAATAGGAAAAGTTCCGTTTAAAGAAAAAGATGATGTTTACAAGGTATTTAAAGCTGCAATTGACGCTCATTATTCGAAGATAAAATTAGAAGGAGCGGAACGAGAAAAAGTTCTTTTTGAAGCCCACATCGAACAATTAAAATCAAATCCAAACGCGGGGAAATTGATTGAAAAAGAACGACGTGATTTAGAGCAATCGATTGCTAAAATTCAGCAAGACATCAATCAATTGGAGAATAATTTAGGTTTTATTTCAAAATCTAAAAGTGGAGATGCGTTGAAAAAAGACGTAGAATCTAAAATTGAGGCATCGAAACGTAGAATCAAAGAATATAAAACTAAAATTAGATTATTGTCTGAATGAATAAATTTGTAAATATTTTCACCTTTCTATTGTTAGCACCTACTTTTGGGGTGGCAATATTTGCAGGTTTTGATTTGCCCGTAGAATTTTTAAAGTCGAGCGGAAACAATTTGCCTTTTTTAAGTCAAATTTTCCTTGCGTTCGCAGTAATTTTCTTCATGATCAATGGAAGAAGAGCTATGAAACGATGGACAGGACTTCGAATGGTCAATCAGCAATCTAAATTCCAATGGAACCACGAAATTGATAAAAAAAGAAAATCGCAAGTAAATATGTACTTGATAATGGAGGGGATTGTATATTTACTCATTGCTTTTGCCTTCCATTATCTCACTGATAAAGCAATCTATGTTTCAATTGTATTTGTAGTGATTGGTTTGGATCATATTCTATTCTTATTGTATGGAAATATATTTCACAAGTGGCGTTTGGGCATCACCAACAAAGCCATTGTGATTGGAGAACGAGAATTTAAAGCCATCTATTTTTCGGGACTCAGACGTGTAAGTGTGCATCAACAAACATTGTTTTTTGATTACAAGGACGATTTACAATTAGCCATTTCCATTGACAGTGTTTCTCCTGAGAATAGAGCTACATTTCGAACACTATTGGAAGAAAAAGTGAATCGAGACCGAGTTTATTTTTCAGAAGAATTTAAAACTTTCTGATTCGTCCGATGTTGCGTGCAATTTTTCCTCGGATGCGTCATCATCAATTCATTACATTAACACTCCATTTGTTTTTTTGGAGTGTTTTTTATTTTATCCCTTTTATTGACCGGGTTTCAAATGATCCTTATGCCAATCAATTACATTTTTGGGATGTACATTTATTGTTCAATCACTTTTTGTTTATGGTATTGTTTTATTCCAATGCCCATTGGTTGATTCCCAGATTTTTCCAGCAAAACAAACCATGGTTGTATTTTTTAATTGTCCTTGTTTTTCTAGCGGTATTGGTAATAATTGAAAACCTATTTGTCCATACTTTACTACCAAGACCATTTGGTCCACCTCCAATTCATCCAAAATTCGGTCCCTTTAAATTGTTTGTCCCGCTTACTTTTGTGTTTTTCATCAGTGCTTCCTACCGTATTTTGTTGGATCGTGTACAAATCGACCGGGAACAAAAAGAAAAACAGAACCAACAACTAAAGTCGGAAGTTGCTTTTTTAAGGTCACAAATCAATCCCCATTTTATTTTTAACGCATTGAATAGCAGTATCATTTTAGTCCGTAAGAACGATCCTGTAGCAGAAGAATCTTTGTTAAAATTATCGGGGCTTTTGCGTTACATGTTGTACGATTCAGACGAAGACAAAGTACGTTTAGAAGACGAAGTTGAATACATCAATAATTACATCGATTTGCAAAAAATACGTTTTGGCGATCGAGTAAAGATTGAACGTTCCATTGAAATAGGCGATGGTTTTGCACATCATATTGAACCGATGTTATTGATTCCGTTTATCGAAAATGCGTTTAAACATGGAACCAATGTGGCCTCAGAAGCTTTGATTACTGTGAAAATAAGTTTCACGAATGACTCACTACAACTACATGTGAAAAATAAATATGCAACACACGCTCAACCGACTTCTACGCACAACAATGGAATTGGCTTAATGAATGTGCAACGTCGATTGACCTTACTTTATCCCGAATCTCATAAATTGAAAGTGAGGAAAGAAGGAGAATGGTTCGAGGTGGATTTAACGCTTACTCCAACTTCTGTTTTATGATCAAATGTATTTGTATAGATGACGAGCCTTTGGCGCTTGAAATGATGGAGGAATTCATCAAAAAAGTCCCTTTTCTACAATTGATTGCAAAGTGCAGTAACGCCATGCAAGCACATGATTTATTAGAGCAGCACACGATAGATTTAATTTTTGTTGATATTGAAATGCCTGAAATTTCTGGAATTCAATTTGTTCAGTCTTTAAAGCAACGACCTTTTATTATTTTTTCTACTGCGTATTCCAAATATGCATTGGAAGGATTTGAATTGGACGTAATCGATTATTTGGTCAAACCATTTTCTTTTGATCGTTTTTTCAAAAGTGTTACAAAGGTTAGAGAAGCCTATAATTTGATCAATAATTCAACACCAACTTCCCTAAAACAATTGCCCCCTGATTTTATTTTTGTCAATTCTGAATACAGTTTAGTGAAAATTAATATTCCTGAAATCTCCTACATTGAGGGACTAAAAGATTACATTAAAATTTATCTAACGGGCTTACAAAAACCTGTCATTACGCGGATGAGTATGCGTACCATGGAAGAACGAGTAGAATTGCTTGGTTTTAAGCGGGTGCATAAATCTTTTATTGTGAATCTTTTAAAAATAAGCTCTATTAAAAAATCTCGATTGATGATTGAAGACCAAGAGATTATTATTGGGGATGGTTACAGAACTTCACTTTACAAAGCTTTGGGATTGGATTTGGTGGAGGAGTGATTTTGTTAAATTAAACAAAAATATAATATACACCAATTTTGATAATTGGTTTTTTATGTTATAATTATTCTATATTATACTAGTTATTATGGCGCGTGCGAAAATTTTGGTTGTTAAGGAAACAGAGAAAGAAATAAAAAATCTTCTCAAACAATCGATACCTTTTATTGGTCAACGTTTGAGAGTTTTGCTGATTTTGAAGCAAAACGAAAAAGTAGGGATTTCTAGACGTGATGTTGCTAAATTAGCGGGAGTTGACCCTAATAGCGTTCAGAATTGGAGAACATTATACATTAATGCTGGCATTGAGGGTTTGATCAAGCATCAAAAAACAGGATTTAAACCTTCTGTTTTTAATGCTGTTGAGCACAAAATGTTGGAAGCAAAACTTAATAACCCTCAAAATGGACTTCAAGGTTATGTTGAACTTAAAGATTGGATTGAAAAAGAAACAGGAAAGACCTT
>CAMCQL010000081.1 GCA_945877005.1 Chryseobacterium gleum | reverse complement strand
AAAGATAAATATGCACAATTGTACACAAAGGATTCTGTCGATAGTAAGATTAACGAGGTTTATTATACCTATGGTAGGTCATTGATTTATAGTAAAACTCCAAAAACTGTTGAGCTTGAAAATTACATTCTTTCTTTGGAACAAATGTCGATAGCTACGACTAAAAAAACAGCGTTGTATTTACGATTAGAGAATGCTCAAAAAAATAAAGATTGGAAAACATTCTCCCAATTGTTATCTGACGCTAACATTTCATTGATTGGAGAAGAAATGTACAATTCAATTGCATGGACACTTTACGAAAATGTGGACGATGAGACAACATTATCAAGAATGGCGGAACAAATGAAACGTATGCTAAAAAATAAAACAGAGCTTAAATTCTTTGCTGAATACGATACCTATGCATCCTTATTGTTTAAACTTAAACGGAAAAAAGAGGCAACAAAAGCTGCTTCAACTGCTATAGAACATGCCAAAGCAATGAATTTAAATCCTGAAGATTATTCAACAACAAACGAATTGATACAAAAAATTAACACGCTAAAATAATTTAAAAGTTACTTATTATGAAAACATTACTCCTATTCAGTTCAATTATAATTGGATTCACAACCTTTGCTCAAACGACAGAAAATTACAGATACAAAGGAACAGTGGGTTCTATGCAGGTAGAAATAGCATTGATTGTCAATGTATCCAAAGATGGTTGTAACTTAGCTTTTAGTGGTGATTACGATCATAAAAAACTTAGAAAAAAAGTTGAAATGTTGGGGGAATTTAATGCTTGTGAAAACGATATTTCGAACCCAGATGCTCCAACGATTCTTAAAGAAATGGACGGAGACAAACAAATTGGGATCTTTACACTTTCTTCACTTGGAGAACAATTCAGTACTGGACATTGGACAACTCCTGACGGAAAGAAGAAGTTGACTGTTAAATTGATGTTACAAGACAGTAGCAAGAAAAAATAAATAGAATTTTATTTTTTATCCAAGAGGTACTTTAACAAAACTTTTAACAATGAATTTTGTTATTCTTTGTAAACAAGAATTATGCGAAATTATTTTTCGAAATTAATTTTACTACCGCTCTTCTTTTCTTTAATTGAGATACTCTCTTGCAATTCACAAAATACAATCACTCCAAAAACTCACTCCATGACATATAAAAAACTCACTCCTGAAGAAGCCAGAGTAATTCTAAACAAAGGAACCGAAGCTCCATTTATTGGTGAATACACGGACAGCTTTGAAAAAGGGTTTTATGTGTGTAAACAATGCGAAGCACCTCTATATAATTCAACCTCAAAATTTCATTCAGGTTGTGGGTGGCCTAGTTTTGATGATGAAATTAAGGGTGCAGTTAAAAAGGTATTAGATGCAGACGGAAGACGTACAGAAATTGTTTGTGCAAACTGTGATGGTCATTTAGGCCATGTGTTTTATGGCGAAGGTTTCACTCAAAAAAACACACGCCATTGTGTCAATTCAATTTCTATGGAATTTCGTACTGAAGTACAATCTTCCAAAAAAACAGAAGTTGCACTCTTTGCTGGAGGATGTTTCTGGGGAGTTGAATATTATTTTCAAAACGAGAAAGGTGTGACTAAAACGGAAGTTGGTTACACAGGTGGACACAAAGAAAACCCTACTTATCGTGAAGTATGTAACCATACCACTGGACATATCGAAGTTTTGAGCGTAGAATTTGATCCAACAGTTACTAATTTTGAACATTTAGCAAAGTTATTTTTCGAAATACACAACCCAACACAAACTAACGGACAAGGAAACGATATTGGAGAACAATATTTATCAAAAATATTTTACACAAATGACTCGCAAAAAGAAATTAGTGAAAAATTAATTCTTTTACTTGAAAAAAAGGGATTGAAAATTGCGACTGAATTAGTACCAGCAACTAAATTTTGGCCAGCCGAAACGTATCATCAGCAATATTATGAGAAAAATGGTGGTACGCCCTATTGTCATTTTAGAAAAAAAATATTCTAAATTCAATAAAGATTTACAAAAATAAATTTCGTTTAAAACCTATATTAAAAACGAAATATAATTGCTTGTATGCTCCTGACTGAAGTATTTCACCAGCTACAGCATTACTAGGCAAAGCCATAAGTATATAGCTTAATCCTGTGTCAAAATAGATGGTGCCAAAATAGGTTGTATTTTGAACACCTCCGTTCAATCCCAGAGCAAATCCCATTACGCTTCCTGAAATAGCATTAGTAGCAGTGTATCGTGTTTTATCATATTCTCCTAATGCAATTCTATTAAATGATAATGTCATATTCGTACCTCCAAAAAGTGCTAATCCGTACTCAGGATCTTTTGAGAAATAAGCTCTTTTTCCTAATTCTATAGTGGTATAATTAAAAGTTACACCTGTAGAACCGCTAGGTTGGTTTAAGTCAATTGGTGTAAGGTTGGTGTATTGAATATCTGCCAAATTTCTTGAAAGTGTAAACCCTACTTTCGCATACATGGAAGATTCATTGTCTTGAAAATATTCACCTAATAAATGTATCCCTGGATATACTTGATCACCAAAAGCAGCTGCAGAGTGCAGACCTCCTCCAAGTGTTAACTGTGCCCAAGAGCTTGATGTTAAAAGAGTGATAAAAAAAACAATCAACCAATTTTTTCTCATAACCAACTTTATTTTTTAAAACGCTGTCTAAAATACAACATAATCAGTTATCTTATATTTATATTTAACCAAAAAAACATAAATTTATTTCAGATGGCTTGTTATTCTTTCAAAGGATTTATTCCTGTAATTAAACCCTCTAGTTTTATTCATCCTCAAGCAACAGTCATTGGCAATGTTCATATCGGTGAGAATGTTTATGTGGGTCCGCATGCTGTGATTAGAGGAGATTGGGGGAAAATTATCATTGAAGATGGGTGTAATATTCAAGAAAATTGCACCATTCATATGTTTCCAGGGACAACAACCTTGTTAAAAAAAGGGGCACACATTGGACATGGAGCAATCATTCATGGGGGAACTATTGGTGAAAATTGTTTGATTGGAATGAACAGTGTAATCATGGATGAAGTCAACATCGAAAACAACTGTATTGTTGGAGCATTGAGTTTTGTTGCTGCAAAAACCGTTGTACCTGAACGTTCTTTGTTGGTAGGAAATCCAGCAAAAGTGATAAAATCAGTATCTGATGAGATGCTAGCTTGGAAAACCAAAGGAACAGAACTCTATCAACAACTTCCGCGTGAATGTTTTGAAACTATGAATGAATGTGAACCATTAGAAGAAGAAGAATCCAATCGTCCGGCACAAGACAAACTCTTTGAAACCTGGAAATCAATTCAAGGAAAATAAATTCGAGATCAATTTTTTGAGCATGAAAAAAGGGTGAATCGATTACTCGACCACCCTTTTTTATATTTCAATGAAAAACGATTATTTACCGTCCATTTTGTCTTTCAATGCAGAAAGTGCATCTAAATCACCCAAAGTAGATTTCTCTGAATTTTGGTTGATTGCTTTCACTTGTTGCGCAGTTGATGATCCACCAGCACCACCACCTGTAGCTTTCTTAGCAGAAGAAGTTGCAGTAGCGCGGTCTTCTCCTTCTTCAAAAGTACGTGTGTGAGAAACAACGATTTTCTTAGACTCTTTGTTGAATTCAATTACTTTGAAATCTAACGTTTCGTCAATTTTAGCATTGTTACCATCTTCTTTTTTCAAATGTTTCGCAGGACAAATTCCTTCTACTCCATAAGGTAAAGCAACAATTCCAGATTTGTCTTTCGTTTCAATGATCGTACCTTGGTGAACTGAACCTTCTCCGAAGATAGTTTCAAAAACATCCCATGGATTTTCTTCTAATTGTTTGTGACCTAAAGAAATTCTTCTGTTATCACGATCAATTTCTAAAACAACCACTTGCATTTCTTCTCCTACTTTGCAGAATTCAGATGGATGTTTGATTTTCTTTTGCCAAGATAAATCAGAAATATGGATTAAACCATCAACACCTTCTTCTAGTTCAACAAACACACCGAAATTTGTGAAATTTCTCACTTTCGCAGTATGTTTAGAACCTACAGTGTATTTAGATTCAATCGCAGCCCAAGGGTCTGGCATTAATTGTTTGATCCCTAATGACATTTTTCTTTCTTCTCTGTCTAATGTCAATACTACTGCCTCAACAATATTACCAACAGACATAAAATCTTGAGCAGAACGTAAATGTTGCGACCAACTCATTTCAGATACGTGAATTAAACCTTCAACACCTGCAGCGATTTCAACGAAAGCACCGTAATCAGCCATTACTACTACTTTACCAGAAACTTTGTCTCCTACTTGTAAATTAGTATCTAAAGCATCCCAAGGGTGAGCTTGTAATTGTTTCAATCCTAAAGCGATACGTTTTTTATCGTCATCAAAATCAAGAATTACAACATTCAATTTTTGATCTAATTCAACGATTTCTTCAGGGTGATTTACACGACCCCAAGATAAATCAGTGATATGAATTAATCCATCAACACCTCCTAAATCGATGAATACACCGTAAGAAGTAATGTTTTTAACTGTACCTTCTAAAACTTGACCTTTTTCAAGACCAGAAATAATTGTTTTCTTTTGTTCCTCTAACTCAGCTTCAATAAGCGCTTTGTGAGATACAACAACATTACGGAATTCTTGATTGATTTTAACAACTTTAAATTCCATGTTTTTACCAACGTAAACATCGTAATCACGAATAGGTTTAACGTCAATTTGTGAACCAGGTAAGAAAGCTTCAATTCCGAAAACGTCAACGATTAAACCTCCTTTAGTACGACATTTAACGAAACCAGTAATGATTTCACCTGTACGTAATACATCATTTACATGAATCCACGCTTTGTGCATTCTTGCTGTACGATGAGAGATAATCAATTGTCCAGCTTTGTCTTCTTGACACTCAACGTAAACGTCAACAGTATCACCAACTTTTAAGTCTGGATTGTAACGAAATTCACTCACTGGAACAACACCTTCTGATTTGTACCCAACGTTGATTACTGCTTCTCTTTTAGTTAAAACAACTACAGTTCCTTCAACAACTTCTTTTTCGTTGATAGAACTTAATGTTGCTTCGTACGTGTCAGATAATTCAGCACGTTGAACTTTTGTGTAACCGTCCAATGCCAATGCATCCCAATCGAAATCTGCAGATCCCTGCCCTGTAATTTTTACTTCTGCCATATGGCTTTTAAAATTGTATTTTATTGGAACCTTGAAACCAACAAAAGGGTTAAAAATAGCAATCCTATTCAAGGTTGATTGCTCTTATTTTGCAAATATAAAGTATAATCTTGAAAAAATACTTCATGAAACTCAATAAATTCAAGAAATTACAACATTCCTAATCGAATTAAATAAAGATTTTGTTAATTCTAACAATTAAATAGACATCGTGGGATAAATATTTTATAAATTTGAAAAAATTAATTTTATTGATTTTGACACATTTTTAATTTATTGTATTAATACTAATCTTTTATAATGAAAAACACCGCACTTACAGAAAAACACATCGCATTGGGAGCAAAAATGGTTCCTTTTGCTGGGTACAACATGCCTGTTCAATACGAAGGAGTTAACGTTGAACATGAAACAGTTAGAAACGGTGTAGGAGTCTTTGATGTTTCGCATATGGGGGAGTTTCTACTTTCAGGGGAAAACGCTTTGAATTTAATTCAGAAAGTAACTTCTAATGATGCATCAACTTTAACTATTGGGAAAGCACAATACAGCTGTATGCCTAACGGTAATGGAGGTATTGTAGATGATTTGATTATTTATAAAATAAAAGAAGAACAGTATTTATTAGTTGTAAATGCATCTAATATTGAAAAGGATTGGAATTGGATTTCTTCTCAAAATGATTTAGGAGTAGAAATGAAAAATGTTTCTGAGGAGTATTCGTTGTTAGCAATACAAGGACCAAAAGCAGCTGCAACTATGCAATCATTGACTTCCGTTAATTTAACTGATATTCCATACTATCATTTTGTTGTAGGTCCATTTGCTGGTGTAGAAAATGTCATCATCTCTGCTACTGGATACACAGGTTCAGGAGGTTTTGAAATCTATGTGAAAAATGAATTTGTGAACGAATTATGGGACAAACTGTTTGAAGCTGGGGCATCTTTTGGAATCAAGCCGATTGGATTAGCAGCAAGAGATACTTTACGTTTGGAAATGGGCTTTTGTCTATATGGAAACGATATCGACGATAGCACCTCACCTATTGAAGCAGGCTTAGGTTGGATTACTAAATTCAATAAAGAGTTTATCGATGCTGAAACTTTAAAACAACAAAAAGAAAACGGTGTAACTAGAAAATTGGTCGCTTTCGAAATGATTGAAAGAGGAATTCCGAGACATGACTATGAAATTCAAGATGAAAAGAATAATGTGATTGGTAAAGTTACTTCGGGAACGATGTCACCTTCTTTGAAATTAGGCATTGGTCTTGGATATGTTACAATTGATAATTCTAAAGTAGATTCTGAAATTTTCATTTCAATCAGAGACAAAGGTATCAAAGCTAAAGTTGTTAAATTACCGTTTTATAAGAAAAACTAATCGTATGTTTTTTTCGACCGAAACCATAGAAAAACCGAGTTATTCTCTCAAAGAACTTTTGGTGGAACAACATGATTTAATTGTTTATAACGATGATGTAAATACGTTTGATCATGTAACAGAATGCTTAATTTCTATTTGTAATCATGAGGTTGAACAAGCTGAACAATGCACTTGGTTAATCCATTACAAAGGAAAGTGCAGCGTAAAACGTGGGGAATACGATGAATTAAAATTAATGTGCACTTCTTTGCATGACAAGGGATTAAGCGCAACGATAGAGTAATTCTTTTTAAGAAAGAAACAATCATTCTTATACAGAACGAAAGCCTCCATTCAACCTGGAGGCTTTTTTTTGTATTCTATTTTAACTTCAACTAAATCACATCCATTTTAAACACTGATAGATTTAAAGTTTCTTAAATTCAATAAATATAATTTTTTGAAAAAGATAAATACACCAATACGAAATTAAGTAATAACTGATCAATCTTTAACATAAGTCCCAAAACCTACCAATTTTTTTTGCCAATAATTTGAAGTATCCACGTTTGTAATTTCAATTCCTTTTGAACTGCTAGCGTGAATCATATGAAGAGATCCATCGGAATTCACAATTGCAATCCCTACATGACTAATTGTACTCTCCCCCCCATTATTGTAAAAAATCAAATCTCCTGTTTTAAGTTTTTCGCGATCTATTTTTTTACAAGACTCATATTGGTCTTTGGCAGTTCTTGCTACGCGAACTTCTGCCTTTGAATAGACATAACTTGTAAACCCACTGCAATCAAACCCTTCAGAAGTTGTACCGCCCCAAACATAGGGAACCCCAATTTCTTCTTTTGCAATATCTAATAATTTCTCGCGTTGTTTTGTCGTAATTACTGCTTTCACTTCTTTTTTAGCAGGAATAATAATTTTCTTCTTACGTTCTTTTTTATAGTTGATATTTTCAAAAATGGAAGCGATTACTTTGGTTAATTGTTCTACTTTTTTCTTTTTACCTCTATCGGTATAGATTACTAATTCATCCAATAAATAAAAACGTAACTCAGAAAGTTCATCTATATGCGCTTCAAGAATTTTTTTTCCTGTGGCAGTACTTTTTAATTCATTCAAAATGATCGATGCTTCTTCCCAAGGCGATGGGTCACGCAAAAAGAAAAAAAGACGGTCTTGCATGTGCAATAAAGACATTGCTTGGTACAATCTCAGTTCTTCTATTTTTTCAAATTCAGGTTGATCCAGAATGCTTTCAGCTTTCCAACACGCTAATCCATAATGTCCTTGTGAATA
>CAMCQL010000080.1 GCA_945877005.1 Chryseobacterium gleum | reverse complement strand
TAAATTAAACGCAACTTATCATTTTTCTCACTTAACTTGCACTCTTTTGGACTTCCTTGCACATACCTTAATACTTGCTTGAACTCAGTAGAATCAAAATAAGAAGACTGAGGATTTGAGATAAAATAGCACACCATTGTACCCGATTTAATCACCAACTTCTCAATTCCGATATCCTGTGCCAGCCATCTTAATTCAAAAGATCGAAACAACTCTTTAACAGTCTTTGGTAAGGGACCAAAACGATCAATTAATTTCGTTGCATAGGCTTCTAATTCTGTTGTATTCGCTAAACTGTCTAGTTTTTGATACAAACTCAAGCGTTCTGCAACATTATTAACATAGTCATCCGGAATTCGAATTTCTAGATCTGTTTCAATCACGCAATCTTTCACATACTGAATAAAATCATCCGTTGAACGGTCTGAATAAAGGTCTTTAAATTCTGTCTCGCGTAATTCTTGCATCGCTTCGTTCAATATCTTCTGATACATTTCAAAGCCAATATCGGTAATGAATCCACTTTGTTCACCCCCTAATAAATTGCCCGCTCCCCGTATGTCTAGATCTTTCATCGCAATATTGAATCCCGCACCCAAATCTGAAAATTGAACCAACGCCTCTAATCGTTTTCGAGCTTCACTGGTCATTTCGTGGTATTTTGGTGCAATCAAATAACAAAACGCTTTTTTATTGGAACGACCTACACGACCTCTTAACTGGTGCAAATCACTTAAACCAAAGTTTTGAGCATTATTGATAATCATTGTATTCGCATTCGAAATATCGATTCCTGATTCAATGATGGTGGTTGCCAATAACACATCGTATTCGCCTTGAATAAAATCTAGCATGATTTTCTCCAAATCTTTTCCATCCATCTGTCCGTGACCAATCGCAACACGAACACCAGGACACAAACGACAAATCATACCCGAAACTTCTTTAATATTCTGCAAACGGTTATGCACAAAATAGACCTGACCACCACGTGATACTTCGTAAGAAATAGCATCTCGAAGTGTTTCCTCATTGAACTGAATAATTTCAGTAAGAACAGGTTGTCGGTTCGGAGGAGGCGTATTGATCACACTTAAATCGCGCGCACCCATCAAAGAAAACTGCAGCGTTCTTGGAATAGGAGTCGCTGTAAGCGTCAACGTATCTACCGTAGTTTTTAAAGTCTTTAATTTATCTTTTACAGCAACGCCAAATTTTTGTTCTTCATCAATTATCATTAAACCCAACTCTTTGAATTTAACCTTGTCACTGATTAATTTGTGTGTACCAATTAAAATGTCAACTTCTCCATTTGCCACCTTTTTCAACGTTTCAGTGACCTGTTTCGCTGATTTAAATCGATTAATGAAATCTACATTCGCAGGAAATCCTTCCAAACGTTTAGAAAAACTTCTGTAATGCTGGTGACATAAAATCGTCGTTGGTACCAATACCGCAACTTGTTTACTATCAGCAACTGCCTTAAATGCTGCACGAATTGCTAATTCAGTTTTTCCAAATCCAACATCCCCACATACCAAACGATCCATTGGTGTTGGCGACTCCATGTCTTCTTTAATCGCTTGCGTTGTCTTTAATTGGTCAGGCGTATCTTCGTACATAAATGAAGCTTCTAACTCCGTTTGTAAATAAGAATCAGGACTATACGCAAACCCAGGTTGACTTTTACGTTTCGCGTACAATTGAATCAAGTCAAAGGCAATTTCTTTGATTTTTTTCTTCGTCTTATTCTTGAGGATTGCCCATGTTTGTGTGCCTAATTTATTCATTTTAGGAGCCGCACCGTCCTTCCCAGTAAATTTTGAAATACGATGCAAACTATGGATGCTCACATACAATACATCACCGTCTTTATATACCAAACGAATCGCTTCTTGTGGCTTACCATTTACATCAATCGTTTGCAAACCAGAAAACTGACCAATTCCATGATCAATGTGTGTTACATAATCCCCTTTTTGTAAATCGTAAATTTCTTTCAGCGTAATTGCTTGCTTTGCCTGAGAAAATCCTTCCTTTAATTTGAATCGATGGAACCGCTCAAAAACTTGATGGTCTGTATAACACACCAATTTCAACGAAGGAATAATAAATCCCTCATGCAGCGCCAAAGGCATAGAGATGAAATCTACTTCACCACCAATGTCTTCAAAAATAGAGTACAAACGTTCTATTTGTTTCGGTTGATTGGAAAAAAACAAATTCGTAAAACCAACTTTTTTACGTGCAATCAGGTCTTCTCGTAACAATTCGAAGTTTTTATTGAACGCAGGTTGTTGTTGCACATCAAACACTGCTTCATAAGCAGACTCGAAATGGTACTCAGGGCCCCATTCAATAATGGAATACTCAACTACTTGATTGATCCACTCCGTTTTATGCGTATACAATTCACTTGGTAACGATTGTTTTACCGTATGATTTAAACCATCATATATTTTAACTGCTTTTTCATATTCTTTCTGCAGCGTATTGATAACACCTCCCATTGAAGAAAGCCAAATGGTAGCATTCTTGCCTAAAAACTCCAAAAAAGTTGCTAACCCATGTTGAATAAACTGTTTTTGCACATTTGGAACGATATGAAAAAAATCATGAATAGCGATAGAAAGCTGATCTACAGGATCAAACGTGCGAATAGAATCTACTTCTTCCCCAAAGAACTCCAATCGAAATGGGTGATCATTGGCAAAAGAAAACACATCCAAAATACCTCCACGAATGGCAAATTGTCCCGGTTCATACACAAAATCAACGCGCTCAAAACCGTACTCCATCAAAAGCTCATTCATGAAATCCAATGAATAACTTTTTCCTTTTTCAACACGTAATGTGTTTTCAGTCAGCTTTTTTTGTGTTGGAACTTTTTCAAACAGCGCCTGCGGATAAGTTACCACCCACGCGTTTGAACCGTTATTAATTTTCTCCAAAACCTCTGCACGTGCAACCACATTGGCATTGTCCGTTTCCTCAAACTGGTAAGGACTACGATACGAAGCGGGATAAAACACAATCTGATTCGAATCTGGAAAAAGGCTCTCTAGATCATTCAAAAAATAAGCAGCTTCTTCTTTGTCTTGCAATACAAACAAATGGTGTCCTGGAACTTGACTGGCTAACTGAGAAGAAATAAGTGCGCGAGAAGAACCGTACACTCCTTTCCAATGAATTTTTGAAGCACTGAACTGTAGTTGATTGGCTGTTGCATCAATTGCAGGCAATTGAGAAAAAAGTGCTCGAAATTGTTTGATTTCCATTGTTTGATTTTACTTACAAACAAAGGTAGAAAAAAATTGTTGGGAACAAGGGTAGAAAACCATCCCTTATGGGGAAAAACAGTGGGATTTAATTCGACGATTTCATGCCTGTTAACACATGCAAACTCTTAGGTACTACTTGAATATTCAATTCTTTTCGAACTTCAAAAGGTTCCCCATCGTAATGGCCCATTCGTTGATTCAATGTAATACGTGCTTTCTCTAAAGAAATAACTTCCGTAAACTGTGATTTATAGCTTGTTTTCTTAAAATAGTGATACGCAATCATTGGAGCTTTCCAAAACTTGAAAGGCTTCAATAAACACAATTCCAATTTACCGTCAGTTACACTTGATGTTGGAGAAATACAAAAACCATTCCCGAATTCAGAGGCATTGGCTAACGTACATAACACAACCGGTAACTCTCGTTTAAAATTTGGAAGTTCAATTCGTATTGAAATTGGTTTGAAAGAATAAAACTCACGTGCAATTAATTTAACGTAATTCCACATTCCTCTTTTCCCTGATTTATTGAATTTCTCAGCAATCAATGCATCAAATCCATAACCACCAATTCCTAAAAAAGGCTTGTCGTTCACCAATCCTGTATCCATTAACAATTGATTTTGCTCGTTGATACATTGAATTGCTTTTTCAATTTTTAGAGGAATTCGTAAATGTCTTGCTAATCCATTCCCTGATCCAACAGGTAAAATTGCCAATGCTGTTTTTGTTCCAATCAACGCAGTACCCACTTCGTGAACTGAACCGTCACCTCCTACTGCACATACTATATCTACCCCATCATGGGCAGCTTGAGCCGCAATTTCCTTTGCGTGTTTACAATATTCGCTATAAATGATTTTGTAATCAAAAAGAGTTTTATCCAAATACTTATCAATCAGCTTTGGTAACTGGGCTTTTTTGCCTGTTCCCGAAATTGGATTTATTATAAAGTAAATGCTCTTTTTCATTTGTAGTAGTTTTATTTTCAGCTACATCCTTATTGTATCGTTGGATAATCGCTTTTAAGCGACGCTCCATTTTTTTAGATACGTGCTTCAAAACTTGAAGCGAATCTGTTGGACGTTTCTTATGCTCTTCAACATTAAACAAATTTCGTGCCACATCTTTTGAAAAAGTCAACATTCGTCTCCCTTTATAGTAATTAAAACCTCCTTCGATGTAGTTAATTGCTTCATTTATTGTGTCTTGAAAATAGGAAGTGCCAAAAGAATAATAATTGGTTTTTACATTTAATAAATCAAGAACCGTTGGGTAAATCGCTAAATGTTGGAATGCCGATGTTACTTTTTTAGGAGCAATCATACCTGAAGGATGATAAAAAACAATTGGAATTTTAAACAATTGAGTTCGTTGATTAAAATAACTGCTTTTAGTTGCTGGAGTATGGTCAGCACATAACACAAAAAGAGTGTTAGAAAACCACGGTTGCTTTTTAGCTGTTTCAAAAAACAAGCGCAAACTTTCATCCGCATAATGAATCGCTTCACAAATAGGTTCTTTTCCTTTACGCAATTTTCCACGATAAGCAGGCGGGATATAATAAGGATGGTGAGAGGACAACGTGAATAAACTTGCAATAAATGGTGCTTTTAACGTGCTGATTTTCTTAGCCGTCCAAGGATTAAAATGCGCGTCTAAAATCCCCCAATTTTGGTCAAAATGAGATTCATTGTTGTATTCAGATCTCCCAAAATAATGATCAAACCCAGCTTGTGCCGCAAATCCATCGAATTTCATGGATCCATTCGTTGCGCCATGAAAAAAGGCACTTTCATAACCTTCTTTCTTCAATACATGAACCAACGATTCGATGCGATTGTTTCCATAAGAAGAAGAAATATAAGGGTGATCCATCAATGTAGGAATCGATGCAAAAATAGATGAAACCGCTTCAATGGATTTTTTTCCATTTGAAATTCCATTTTTGAAATATAAACTTTTAGAAATCAACGAATCAAAGAATGGCGTAAACGATTTTTGCGCTCCTGCAGCTCCTACCCATTCGTTTCCAAAACTTTCTAAAATAAGGACCACCACATTGGTTTTATTGGGTAGAATATGCTGAGGTTGACTGGTATGAATAGGCTGAAACAATTGATTCATTTCAGCATCCGAAAAATAACTTTTCTTCTCCAATCCCTGTTTGTTCCAAGATTTCACCAATGTAAATGGAGTGTTCAACACAAAAGCAGCTTTTTCAATAGATGTAAATTGAGAGGCATCTATCGGACTGATTGGTTTTAATACAAATCCCCCACGACCAATAAAAACACAGGTTACCAAAACAGTAATCCAACGTAATAAGGCCAAATACCAAGGTAATTCAATAGATTTTGTGTGGGTATAAACAAACTTCTTCCAAGCAAATAACCCCATTACAATCACACTAAAAACTAACATCACACCCCAAAAGTCAGCAAAGTAAGTGCCGATTTGTTGCGATAGATCATTGCCCCCTTGGACCATGTCAAAAATATCTTGGGTCGATCGTTTTTTTGTGAATTTAAAATACTCTACATCAATCAAATTGAAAAAAATCAATAGCAGTGACGTAGCAATAAATAAGAAGTTTTTAATCCATCTAACTATCAATGCATTACCCCATTTTATAGGAATTGGAGCAAAATAAACAGCAACAAAAGGTAGAAAAAACAAGCCCATTGTCACTAAATCAAACCAAACTCCTACCATCCAATCACTCAGTGCGATGCTAGAAAAATCGGTCTTATTACTCCACCAAAAAACACCTCTACAAAGCGTCATTATCAGCAGTATTCCTATCAATAAGAATAAAAATCTGTAGGGAGAAAATTTGAGTTTTACCACGCTCGTTTAGGCAAAATGAATAAAGCGCATGGACTTAAAGCACAACTCTGTAAACAAAATTTTTGGATTTGCATTACGATCAATATGATAATGCGCCTCGTTAAAAAAATTCATAAAAGAGTGAATGTTATTTCCAGTTATAAATCGAGAAAATTTAGATAAAAAATCATCCTCTTCCTTTGATGTACGCGTCAATTGATTTTGAGTATAATTCTTAAGTAAGCTTTGTCGAAACATATGCAAAGCGTACTTCAAAAACACTTTTTGTTTTTCCCTACCTAAAGCAGCAACTTGTTCTGCCCAAGACATCATTTCTAAAACATCTTTTTTATAGCAAACCCGCATCATTTGTATGAAAAATTCTCTGTTTTGATCGGCGGCTTCATGTGAACCGAGCAACTCTTTTGCCGTTAAAAAACAACCTTCCGATTGTGCGGCGATACTTGTTGCATCTGAAGAAGAAATAGGAAAATCAGCGGCTATTTTTTGAGACAAATCATCTAATTGAATACGTGGGATTTTTACAATTTGAGTACGCGATAAAATGGTTTGCAACATCAAATCCTGAGACTCAGACAATAAAATGAAGAGTGTATCCTTAGGAGGTTCTTCCAATATTTTCAATAATTTATTGGCACAAGTCGGATTCATTTCCTCCGCCATCCAAATAATCATCACCTTAAATCCACCTTCGTAAGATTTAAGACTTAATTTCTTAATGATTTCATTGCTTTCCTCTGTCCCAATAATTGGTTTTCTCCCTTTATCATCAATGAAATTCACCCATTGATTCAAATTAAAATAAGGGGAATCTGTGATGATTTTTCTCCAATCTTTCAAGAAAGCATCGCTTTTCTTTTCTATAGCTTGAACAACTGGAAACGAAAAATGCAAATCTGGATGTTGCAAGGATTGAACTTTATTGCAAGAAGGACAAGTTCCACAGCTGTCTGAAGATGTTCTATTTGAACAAAAAAGATATTGTACAAACGCCAAAGCCAACGGAAGACCACCAAATCCAGTATTTCCTAAAAACAACTGGGCATGACTAATTTTTCCACTGTTAATCTCCTGAACAAAATGATTTTTTAATTCAGCTTGACCGATTACATCCTTAAATAACATGGGTTAAAGATAATACATTTTTAAAATGGTAGTATGTGATTCAAAGCAAAACAAATAACAAAGCTAAGTGTTAGATAATCAATAACTGAAATTCAAAAAAAGAACATTGATTTGAAAAAACGTTCAAAAAATAACGTAGAACAGTACTTTTGTCAAATAAATCAACGCTCAATATTAACACATAAATTGCTCCCTTACCATCTAATTTATGAAATCTAACATCCCCTATTACATCGCATTACATATAATTATTTTCATATGGGGGTTTACTGGAATTGTAGGAAAACTCATTCAACTCGATCCATTGCACATCGTTTGGTACCGACTGTTATTTGCTTCTGTAGGACTGCTAATTGGACTAAAATTATTACGCTTACCTTTAAAAATTTCGAATAGAAAATCACTTATTAAAACTTTATTCACAGGTTTAATTGTAGCACTGCATTGGTTCACATTCTATCAATCCATTGCATTATCGACCGCTTCATTGGGGATATTATGTTTATCCACTGTAACATTGCACGTAACTTGGATTGAGCCTTTATTCTTCAAAACAAAATTTTCATGGAAAGAATTTGGAATGGGTCTTCTAATGATTGTTGGAATTTACATTGTAACAAACGATTTCGATGCAAAAGAATACCTAGCGCTGACTTACGGACTAATTTCAGCAATGTT
>CAMCQL010000079.1 GCA_945877005.1 Chryseobacterium gleum | reverse complement strand
CATCGATCAGCAATTCTTTGATACAAAAATCAATAATGCCGTTCAACTAAGATTTGCGTTAAATTTAATTAACGAAAATAATAACATCGCTCGATTGGTGCATGGTGAAGGCGATCAATTGCCAGGTTTGATCATAGATTATTATGCTGGTGTAGCTGTCATTCAATGTCATAGTATTGGGATGTTTAACTCGACTGAATGGATAGCGAATGCCCTCAAAAAATCATTAGGAGCACAACTTATTGCCGTTTATTCAAAATCAAGTGAAACACTCCCTGCTCGTTTAGGAATTGAAAATAAATACCTATACGGTGAAGTAGTTACGCCACATTTAGCAATAGAGAACTCAATAAAATATCACATTGATTGGATCAATGGCCAAAAAACCGGTTTTTTTATCGACCAACGTGAAAACAGAAGTTTGGTTAAAAAATATGCAAAAGTAAAAAAAATTCTTAATACCTTTTGCTATTCGGGAGGCTTTAGCTTAGCAGGAATTCAAGGGGGGGCTGAATTAGCACATTCATTAGACAGCTCAAAAAAAGCAATTGAACTAACGGAAGGAAATGTAACATTGAATGCAATGGAAGCGAACCATAAATCAATTGTTGCGGACACCATGGAATACATCAAAGACCTACCTGAAGATTACGATATTATTATATTAGACCCACCAGCATTTGCAAAACACAAAGACAAAAGACACAAAGCGATTCAAGGCTACAAAAGATTGAACGCCCATGCAATTAGACAAATAAAACCAGGTGGATTAATTTTTACGTATTCCTGTTCTCAAATAGTAGACAAATATTTATTTACAAATACGATCATTGCAGCTGCCATTGAAAGTGGAAGAAAAGTAAGAATTATTGAGCAACTTCACCAACCTGCAGATCATCCAATTAACGCATTTCACCCTGAAGGTGAGTATCTAAAAGGACTTGTAATTCAAGTAGATTAATGTTAGCATTAAACTATTCGTCAATATTAAAAGTTGCCGTACCTTTAATGGTGTCCTCCTTTATTCAATCGATTGTATTACTAACAGACGCCGCTTTTTTGAGTCGTTATAGCAATGATGCATTTGATGCAAGTGGAAACGCAGGGTTAATTTACATCACACTATTCATTGGATTAGCAGGTTTTAGTGACGGAGTTCAAATTTTAATTGCGCGAAGAATCGGTCAAAAAAAAGAGGATAAAATTGGTAGAATTTTTGGAACTTCAGTGACCATGTTCTTAATTTTCATCTCACTTTTGTTTTATTTTGTCTACCAAATGATGCCAGATCTTCTTCCACTTTATTCCAAACATCAAGATTTAGCAAAGGATCAAATTTCATTTTTATCCATTCGAAGTTTTGCATTATTCGCTGGTGTGGTTTCTTTTCCAATTCAAGCCTTCTTTTTTGCTGTAGGTAAAACATGGGTCGTCCTCATAAGCGCATTAATTACTGCAACTTCAAACATCCTAATGGATTATCTATTTGTTTTTGGCTTTAGGGAGACAATTCCCGAAATGGGGTTAGAAGGAGCTGCATTGGCATCCACGATTGCCGATTATTTGGGTGCATTGTTTTTAGTCATTTACCTAATTTACTCGAATGAACGCAAAGAATATAAGTTATTCCATCATTTTGCGTTTCAATGGAAATCATTTCTTGAATTGCTAAAAGTTGGAACCCCATTGTTTTTACAAGGGTTAATGGCATTATCAACATGGACGATCTTCTTTACTTGGATTGAACAAATGGGGAAATTTGAATTGACGGTTTCCCAAAACATTCGAGCGATCTATTTCCTAGCTTTTGTACCGATTGTTGGTTTTGCTGCCACAACAAAAACATACATCTCACAATATATTGGAAAACAGGACATCGCTTCTCTTAAAATTATTCAACGAAGAATCCAATTGCTTACTGTAGTCTCGTTATTTATATTTTTTCATGGGGCTGTATTTTATCCAAAACAACTGATTTCACTCATCAACCCAAATGAAGCCTACATTGAAAAAAGCACAGAAATACTTAGATTTGTCGCTGGATCATTTTTAATATATGGTTTGATATCAGTTAAATTCCAAACAATTAATGGTTCTGGAAATACAATTGCCAGTTTTTTTATAGAATTAATTAGTGTATCCACCTACATGGTATTCAGCTATTTACTCATAAAAGTATGGAAATTAGATATCTTTTTTGTTTGGAGCGTAGAATACATTTACTTTGGAACTTTGGGTATTTTATCTATTAGCTATTTAAAATTATTTAATTGGAAAAAAAAGAACATATGACACCATCAGACCTTCGCATAGTTTTTATGGGTACACCAGATTTTGCCACTCATATTTTATCAGGATTATTGGATGCAAAAAAGAATGTTGTAGGTGTAATTACAGCACCAGATAAACCTGCAGGAAGAGGTCAAAAAATGGCTGAAAGTAGCGTAAAAAAATTTAGTATTGAGCACGAATTAACTATTTTACAACCAACCAATCTTAAAGATGAAAATTTTGTAAAATCATTAAAAGATTTATCAGCAGATCTTTTCGTAGTAGTTGCATTTAGAATGCTTCCTGAAATCGTTTGGAATATGCCTCCAAAAGGCACTGTCAACCTTCACGCCTCCTTACTTCCCAACTATAGAGGTGCAGCACCAATTAATTGGGCAATCATTAACGGAGAAATAACTACAGGTGTTACAACTTTCTTTATTGAGCAAGAAATTGATACTGGAATGGTTATAGAACGAACTGAAACAGAAATAGACCCAAATGAATCAGCAGGTGAATTGCACGATCGATTGATGAAAATAGGTTCTCAATTAATTAATTCATCCGTTGAAAAGATTTCAAATGGCTCAGTAACTCGAACCCCACAATCCCAACTTATAAATCAAGAAAATTTACCAATTGCACCTAAAATATTTAAACCAATGTGTGAAGTCAATTGGCAAACAACTTGTTTGATTATACATAATTTATGCAGAGGACTTTCACCCTATCCTTCAGCTTGGACAACCATTTATGACGAAGAGAAAAAAGAATCAAAAACACTAAAATTGTTCAAAACAGAACCTACTGATCTAAAATCAACGAATGAAACCAAGCTACTTTTTCAAAAAGATGGTCTTTACATACCTTGTAAAGACTACTATTTAAAGGTGCTAGAACTACAACCAGAAGGTAAAAAACGTATGAATTACAAGGATTTTGCAGCTGGTTACAACAAAAATAGTTACCATGTCAACTTTTCAAAATAAGACATAAGAACCTGAATAACAACAATATAAATAAAAACAAATACCTAACACATTAAATAACAGACGAATAAAAACATTTTTTTTCAAAAAAAAACAATCAATTTCAATTTATTCTAAATAATATAAATTATATTTGTTTAAATAATTATTGATTCATTTAAAAAATAAAAACATGAACAAATCAGAATTGATTGACGCAATTTCAGCTGAGTCTGGATTATCTAAAGTAGATACTAAAAAAGCAGTTGATGGATTTATCAACGTTACTTCAGCAGCATTAAAAACTGGTGATAAATTAGCACTAGTTGGTTTTGGATCTTTTTCAGTAACTAAAAGAGAAGCTAGAACTGGTCGTAACCCACAAACTGGTAAAGAAATTCAAATCGAAGCTAAAAACGTTATTAAGTTTAAAGCTGGATCAGAATTAACAGAAAACGTTAATTTAAAGCTGGATCAGAATTAACAGAAAACGTTAATTAATACTAACTTTATTAAGTTGAGAAGGCAGTCTTTTGGCTGCCTTTTTTATTTTTAAAAAACATGGATACAATCGAATCAAAAATCAAAGAGGAATTTTTTAAAATTATTACAGAGAATAAAAAAGAGTTATTTACTAAAATTGCAGCAGAGCGAACAAATCATATTACTGTTGTATTAGAAAACATCTATCAAGAACATAATGCTAGCGCTGTAATTCGTTCGTGTGATTGTTTCGGAATTCAAGAATTACACGTTATTGAAAAAGGAAATGCTTACAAAGTTCAACGCGATATTGCCTTAGGAGCTGGACGTTGGGTTGACATGTATAATTACGATCGTGGTACAACTGTTTCAAGTGATTGTATTCAAAAATTAAAATCTAGAGGATTCTCAATAATTGCAACCACACCTCATGCTAGTGAAACGATTCATTCATTGCCAATATATCAACCAATGGCATTTATTTTCGGTACAGAACGACAAGGGTTGAGTGAAGAAATGTTGGCGCTTTCAGATCATCAAGTTAAAATACCAATGTATGGTTTCACAGAAAGCTTTAATATCTCTGTATCAGTTGCAATAGTTTTAAACACAATTCGTGCTCGTCTTGAAAAAAGTAATAACAACTGGAAACTCTCTTCTGAAGAACAAACGTTATTAATCAATAAATGGTGTAGAAAAATTTTAAATGGTGGTGATCACTTGGAAGCCCATTTTAGAAATATTCTCACTGAACAACATTAATTCTCATCCCTCAATTTACTTCAACGTTCAAAGAATGACTAACATTTGGATAATTTCATTATTGTTTATCTTAATCTAACGACAATTACTCCAAAAAAATTAATTAAATTTGAAATCAACCTATAAACTCTCTTTTCCTTTAGATGATAATCAGTGCACTAAATACAGGGAATTTCAAATTGGATGGAGGCGCCATGTTTGGTGTTGTCCCTAAATCAATTTGGAATAAAACCAATCCAGCAGATGAAAACAATCTATGTAATTGGGCAATGAGAAGTTTATTAATCGAAGAAAATAACCGGTTAATTCTTATAGATACAGGTATTGGGGACAAACAAGATCCCAAATTCTTATCCCATTATCATATCACCGATAATGCACCGCTTGAAAAAAAACTGAATGCGTTCGGATATACCACGAACGATATAAGTGACGTTATACTTACACACTTACACTTTGATCATTGTGGAGGTGCCGTTCAAAAGACAAAAAATGATTCAATTTTTGAACCAACCTTCAAAAATGCAAGCTATTGGTCCAATGAAAACCATTGGAAATGGGCAACTGAACCAAACAAAAGAGAAAAAGCTTCTTTTTTATCAGAAAACATTTTACCAATTAAAGAAAGTGGTCAATTAAACCATTTAAAGAGAGATAATAATTCTTGTTCATTTATTTCAGATAGTATCAATCTTTTATTCATGGATGGACATACAGAATCGATGATGCTTCCAAAAGTTCAATATAAAAACAAAACAATCGTTTTTATGGCAGATTTACTTCCAAGTGTAGGTCATATACCTTTACCATATATAATGGGATACGATACTCGTCCACTCCTTACACTCGATGAAAAAGAAAAATTTTTAATCGAAGCATGTAATAATGAGTATATTTTATTTTTTCAACATGATTTTATCAATGAATGTTGTACATTACAACAAACAGATCGTGGAATAAGAGTAAAAGATGTGTTTAAATTGGAAGAATTAGTGTAGAATAATAGCAACATGATATCCGCAAATCAATAAAAATGAATAAATACCTTCAAGAATTATTAAAATTAGCTAAAACAGTAATTATACCTGGATTAGGAGCTTTAACGATTACGAACGATAAAACTGGTGATCTTTTTTTCATGTCATATTTAAAACATGACGATGGTAAATTAGCTGAATTTATCGCATCAAAAGAAGGGATTGAATTAATTGATGCCAAAAACAATTTAGCAAAATATGTTCGAGAAATTACTGCGCTTTTAGACAAAGGTGAATCATTTGATATTTTTAATTTCGGGACATTTAAAAAAGATGCATCTGGAGAAATTGTATTTGAACAGGCTACTAAAATTGAACATAAGCTTTCAGAATCAACATTTTCTATAGATGTAAATGAGAAATTAGCAGCACAACTTGAAACAGTAACTGAAATTGATTCTGAGAAAAATCAAATTAAAGAACAACCTTCTTTAGATACCATTTTAAACGAAAAAGTAGATAGTACAATTGTAGATGAAAACAAGAAGGAAGAAGAAATAATCGAAAAAGAAACTGTAAAATCAGATGTAAACATTAATCAAGAAAATGTTTCCACTCAAATTGAAAGTAATACAAATACAGAATTAAAAGAAGATAAAGCAGTTACGTTAGATTTGGCTGAACCGCTAGAGGATACAATTGAAGATAAACAAGAATTAACTTCTTCTGAAACTTCAGTAATTGTTGAAGAAGAAATTACTGAGAGTAAATCTGTCTCTACGATTAAAGATGTTCCAGAAGAAAAAATTGAAAATGTAAAACCCGAAGAATTAACAACTTCTAAAAATCAGGATAACAACGAATCAACTCCTGCAGTTGATGAAAATAAAACATTAAGTAGTTCTGAGACTACCAGTTCTGAAAATCTAGTGGAAGAAAAAAATGAAGCTAAATACTCAGAATTAAAAAATTCAAAAGAAGATTCTACTGAAAAAGAAATCATTGAAACAATTCCACTTACACCTAAAAAAAACGCTAACAAAAAACGAATCATTGGAATTTTAATTCCTATGATAATTGCTTCTTTTGCTTTTCTATACCCTAAATTTTTTAATTCATCTAATAAAGCAAAGGAAAAAGCTTCATTGGTAGAACATGAAGAAAAACAAGATAATTCTCAACAGCTCGAAGACTCATCTCAAAACACTCCTTCTGAAGAGGTAAAAGTAGAAGAGACTGTTCAGGCAACAAACACTGTTCCGCAGCCAGTTACCCCACCCATAACACCTACTCCAGCAACAACTACAAAAACGCAACCTGTATATCAACAACCGATTATTACTACAATTCCTAAAACAAATGTTACTGCACAAATTCAGGTGATCGTAGGCTCATTTACACAAAAAGAAAACGCATTGAAATTCAATCAAACATTGATTCAAAAAGGATATACAAACGGCACAATAATTGAAAACGGAGGTGTTATATTATTAAGTTTAGGCTCCTTTCCGACAGTTCAAGAAGCTGCAAATTTTGGAAGAACATTGAAATTACCTACAGGTTACTGGTTAAAAGCAACAAAATGAGAGTTATAGAAGAAATCCCACATCCAAAGTACAAAATTCAAATTTTGAATTATAATTCAAAATACATCTTAAAAATTGAGTTGGATCAATTTGAGCAGTTATTTAAAATTGCAGAATTAGATGTATTCGGTATAGATGACATCAAAAAAATGATTACCAACGAATTACTCGAAAATTCGCTCGATCGATTTTTATCAATGAGGGAAGATTGGTTGAATGCATTTAACAAAAAAAATAATTAAATTATGAATCATAAGAAACTGCTTTTAACTGGAGCAACTGCACTACTTTTGGTGGCTTGTTCTGAAAAAAATGAAAAAGTAATTGATACAAAACCAACGGTTCCTGTAGTAAGAACGAATGGATTAAAAATTGCATTTTACAATCAAGACAGCTTAAAAACTAAATTTTTGTTTTACAAAAAGATGGATGAAATGGTTAAAAATAAACAGTTAGCATTTCAAAATCAATTAGCAAAAAAAGAAAAAGAATTAGAAGCATTTATTACTACGAATGAAGAAAAAGCTAAACTTGGACAATTATCTGGTTTTGAACTTCAATCTGTACAACAAGAAGCACAAAGAAAACAACAAGCATTTGTTCAATTCCAACAAAATCAAGGTGGAAATTTAGAAAAAGAAACAGTTGACTTACTCAATGTTATCGGTAAAAAAATTGAAGCAGCAGGCAAAAAATACAGTGAAAAACACAATATCGACATTTTACTAGTTCAAGCTGTTGGAAGTCAATACAACTACATAACTCCAACAATGGATGTAACAAATGAATTCATTTCGTTCTTAAATCAAGAACAAGCATCATTTGAATCTACAGTTGGAATCAATAAAAAATAAAATATGCTCATCGCTGCAAAGAAGAAAGAAGAAAATATAGCAGAATATAT
>CAMCQL010000078.1 GCA_945877005.1 Chryseobacterium gleum | reverse complement strand
TTCTGCTAATAAAATTGCAATCTCTGAAGGTTGTTTATCAATTGAAAACATAATAGCTAACATTTTAGCTAAAATAAGGATAAATTTATAAAATAGCTACTATTTTAATCTTTTATATTCAGATTTTAATATTCAAGATTTATGAACTAGCAATCGAATCAAGCCAATAAAGATCAAAAAGCAGCATAAAAATTGTTTTTTTCATAGAGAATATTGTTAACTTGATGACATAATTAATAAAAAACTAATTATCAGTAAATTAAATTAGATTTTATTTGTTTTAAAATCCTTAAAAATAGTGTATTAGTGAATGATTCTAAGTCATTCATAAAGTCCGATTTCCAAGGTTAGACACAAAGACACTACCGTATTTTCAGTTTTAAAAGAAGAAGACCGGTGCAAGAGTTAGTCATCGAGGCGGATTTAAAATTTAATCCCTGTTTTGATTTCTATCGGAATTACCAATGTAAATGAGGGTGTTAAATTTTTAATTCAACGATGAGTTAACTATTTAATCATAAGTTCAATTCGTAAATGCGATTAACAGTATTTTATCGTTTTTTAACACGACTAGAAAAAAAAGTTTCCCGGAATACCACCGGAATACAAAATCAAAAATTAATTTCATTTATAAATCATAAATTATAAATCACAATTAAGAATTACCTCTGGCCTTGGGATTATTTTGGTTCTTTTGATCAAGCAAAAGAACAAAGATTCCATTTCAAATCAAGTCCTCTTAACAAGCACGAGAATTAATTTCATTCATAAATCATAAATCTCAATTCAAAATTACCTCTGGCCTTGGGATTGTTGGGTTTTGTGAACGAACTGAAATGCTAGACTTTTATCGGTAGCTTCGCAGAAGATCACCGACAAAATCAGCATTTCAGGAGCGAACAAAATAAAGCGCTCGAAGCGAAAATATTAAATAACAACCGAAAACTGCGCTTTAACAACCATCCCACAGCCTTGATTTTTGGTTCTTTTCATCAAGGAAAAGAACAAAGATTCCATTTCAATTAAAATCCTCCTATAATGCACGAAAATTAATTTCATCCATAAATCATAACTATCTCCGGCCTTGATTTTTGGTTCTTTTCATCAAGGAAAAGAACAGAGATTTCATTTCAAATCCTCTTAAAATGACCCGTCCTAAAATATGTAAACCTACTTCAAATGTATAAATCTATTTTAATACAAGATAATGTCGGAAAAATTAAATTTTGATTCACCCAAGAAATTTATTATAAATGGCAATGTTACATTTGGCACTTGAACCTACCCCCGTTGAATTTATAGTAACTTTATTCTTTTTAATTAAAACTATTCGTAATTTTATAGGCGTTAATAATTTAGGCATTAATAATTTTAAGATGAAAAGTTTCAATCGATTATTCCTTTTGATGATATCAGGATGTTTTACCTTAATTGGGTGGGGACAAGTGGATGTTCCTTCAAAAGAAAGCGATAATAAAACAACTGAACTTGAAAAAAAAGTGAGATCCAAAAGAGTTTCAATTTTTGTGGATGAAGAAGAAGACAGTTTGCTTGCTAAAGAATACGACAAACACGACGGCAAATTTGGGACAGGGGTTGATTTTGGGTTCAATCTATTGCTGACAAATTCATTCAACCGTGATTTTACAAATTTTCCGCAATGGAAAAATGATGCCGCATCTTCGTATTATTGGAATGTAAATTTAATCGATCATAAATTCATTCTTAAGGAGAATAAATGGGGATTCACAACAGGATTTGGCTTGAATTTTTCCAATTATCAATTCCAAAACCGGTATGCATTAACTGAAAAAATTGATGCTGCTTCAAACGATGTTTATCCTTCTTTTAAATTAGACACGATTAATTACGAAACAAATAAAATTCGAACGGCTTATGTTCAAGTTCCTTTTTTAGTTGAGTTTACGCCAACTTCGAAAGTTTGGATCATGGCAGGTTTGATTGCAGGGTACAATATTTCAACGTATTACCAACAAGAGTTTACAGAAGGAAATGCTACAATTATCAGAAGTTACAAAGGGAAATTTGGAATCAATCGTTTTAAATTAGATGGAACAATACAGGCAGGATATGGAGTTTGGGGGGTCTTTGCGACTTACGGCTTTACAAATTTAATGAACACCACTCTTGTTCCAGAGTTGCATCCGATTTCTTTAGGGGTGAGGGTATGTATTTAAATTACCAAGATTTAGTTTGATTTGATGGTATTTGAAGTGAAATTGAAAAAAATAGTTTTGATAAATCAAAATTTTTAGTAAATTTGCACAGTATTTAAGATGATTTAAGTGCGAGGGGATCTTAAAATCCCCTCTTTTTTTTATAGTATGATTACAAAACAACTGGTTAGAAAACTTGCAGAAGAACGAATCGATGAATTAGATCGTGGTTTATTCATTGTGAATATTTCCATTTCTTCTTCATTTGTGATTCATCTGGAGCTGGATAAAACGGAAGGGTATGTTGCAATTGAAGATTGTATTTCAGTTTCTCGCAATGTAGAACACAACTTGGACCGAGAGTCACAAGATTTTGAATTACACGTGTCTTCAGCTGGTTTGGACAAGCCCTTGAGAGTACTTCCACAGTTTGTAAAAAATATAGGGAATGAAGTGACGTTGAAATTATCAGACAAGGTAAAGAAACAAGGAGTGTTAGTAGCGGTAACAAAAGAAGCGTTGACATTAGAAACAACCCGAGTAGAAAAAATAGAAGGTAAAAAGAAAAAAGAAACCATTGTGGAACAAGAAGTATATCCAATGGCTTCAATAAAAGAAACAAAAATTGTGATTTCATTTAAATAAATACAACCAATGAATAGCTTAGAATTAGTTGAATCGTTTTCGGAATTTAAAGAATTAAAAAGTATTGATAAGCAAACAATGCAACACGTTTTAGAAGATGTGTTTCGTGCGATGCTAAAGAAAAAGTTCAATACGGATGAGCATATTGACGTAATCGTTAATATCGAGAAAGGGGATGTGCAAATTTTCTTAAACAAAGAAATTGTACAAGACGGCGAGGTCGAAGATCCGAATACGGAGATTGCTTATTCAGATGCAATTAAAATTGAACCTGATTTTGAAGTTGGAGAAGAAGTATCGGAGGAGTTTAAATTTGAAGATTTTGGACGTAGAAATATCTTATCCTTGCGTCAAAATTTGATTTCTAGAATTCTTGAGCTTGAGAAAGACCATATCTATAAATTATACAAAGAACGCATCGGTGAAATTGTTACTGGTGAAGTGTACCAAGTGTGGAAGAAAGAAATCATGGTGCTTGACGATGAAGGAAACGAGTTAATCTTACCTAAATCGGAGCAAATTCCTTCTGATTATTTCAAAAAAGGGGAGTCGATTCGTGCTGTCGTTGCAAAGGTTGACATGAGAAATTCAAATCCTGTTATTATTCTTTCTAGAACTGCTCCTGAGTTCTTAGAGCGTTTGTTTGAATTAGAAGTTCCTGAAGTGTTTGATGGCTTGATTACAATTAAACGAATCGTTCGTGAACCAGGTGAAAGAGCAAAAGTTGCCGTAGAAAGTTACGATGACCGCATTGATCCAGTAGGTGCTTGTGTAGGGATGAAAGGTTCTCGTATTCATGGAATTGTTCGTGAATTGAAGAATGAAAACATCGATGTAATCAATTACACGACAAATACGCAGTTGTTTATTCAAAGAGCACTTTCTCCTGCTAAAATCACTTCTGTTGAAATTTTAGAAGAAGAAAAAAGAGCAAAAGTTTCGTTAAAACCAGATCAAGTATCTTTAGCAATTGGTCGTGGCGGAAATAATATTAAATTAGCAACTAAATTAACAGGTTACGAAATCGACGTATACCGAGATGGTGAAGTGGATGTAGACGATGTTGATTTAGATGATTTCATCGACGAAATCGATGGATGGATCATTGATGAATTAAAAGCAATTGGTTGTGATACAGCTAAATCGGTGCTTGAAATAGACATCAAAGATTTGGTGAATAGAACAGATTTGGAAGAAGAAACGATTGAAGAGGTGTATAGAATACTTCGCGCTGAATTTGAATAATTGAATTCAGTTTGCGATAGAAGTGAGACAAATGAAGTGTCAATGAGCTAGAAATTAGATTTTTGTGTACTGCTTTTGTTTCAAAGAATATAATACAAAATTTCCTTTGGGAAGAAATATAAAATATGGCCGGAAAAACACACAGATTAGGCAGAGTAGCAGGTGAATTGAATGTAGGAATTTCTACTTTGGTAGATTTCTTACAATCAAAAGGTGTTACCATTGACATTAATCCAAACACAAAATTGGATGAAGGACATTATGAAGTTCTTCGCAACCAGTTTGCCGACGATCAAACGCTAAAAGAACAAGCAAAATTATCTGCTGTGAAGCGTGAAAAAAGAGAAACTGTAACCTTGAGTGACACGAAGGCTGAAACTCAAAAGGAAGAAGAGGAAGACGACGATTTTGATATTTCAGTTATAGAACAAGTTAAAAATACACCACCTACTTCAGTTCCCTCAGCTCCTGCAGAGGAAGTTGTTGTTGCTCCAATTGTAGAAGATAAAGTGGAACCTACGGTTTCTCATGAACCTACAATTGACGGTGGCGCAAAAACAGTGGGTGAAGGCGATCTTCAAATTCAGGTACTTGGTAAAATTGATTTGGATAAAATCAATTCTAAAACACGTCCTGACAAAAAGAAGAAACCTGAAAAGAAAGAAAAGGAAAAAACAGTAAATAAGGCACCGGCTACGCCACAAAAACCTGTTGAAATTCCAGCTGCTCCGATTGTTGAAGCACCTAAAGTGGTAGTAAAGGAAGAAAAAATCGTTGAAGCACCAAAAGAAATTGAAACAATTCGTTTTGAAAGAAAAGTCCTTACAGGACCTACTATTTTAGGTAAAATTGAACTTCCAGTTGAAAAACCTAAAACTTCTGACAAACCGAGTCACGCGAAACCTGGAGATGAACCACGTAAAAAACGTAAACGTATCAAGAAAATTGATCCTACGAAACCGGCTTCTACAACAGGCACACCAGCTATTGATGACAATAGAAATAAAAATAAAAAATACGTTGGTCATAAACCTGGAGGTGCTCCTGCACCAAAAGTAGCTCCAACGGAAAGAGATATTCAAAAAGAGATTAAAGACACACTTGCTCGTTTATCAAATACGGGTAGTAAATCTAAAGCATCGAAAAATCGTCGCGCGAAAAGAGATACGGTCTCTCAACGTCGTGAGCAAGAGATCATGAATGCTGAATTACAAGAAAAAATCTTGAAATTAACAGAATTCGTAACTGTTTCTGAGTTAGCAAGTATGATGAGCGTTTCTCCAACGCAAGTAATCTCTGCTTGTATGTCTTTAGGTATTTTTGCTTCAATCAACCAACGTATCGATGCGGAAACAATTCAGATCATTGCAGAAGAATTTGGTTTTGAAACAGAATTCGTAAGTGCAGAAGTGCAAGAGGCAATTCCTACGGTTGAAGATAAGGAAGAAGATTTGGTGTCAAGACCTCCAATTATTACGGTAATGGGTCACGTCGATCATGGTAAGACTTCATTATTGGATAGAATTAGAAATGCGAATGTAACTTCAGGTGAATCTGGAGGAATCACCCAGCACATTGGTGCTTATTCAGTGGTATTGACGGATGGTCGTAAGATGACTTTCTTGGATACTCCTGGTCACGAAGCCTTTACAGCGATGCGTGCGCGTGGTGCACAAATTACGGACGTTGCAATTATCTTAGTTGCTGCGGACGACGACGTGATGCCACAAACGAAGGAAGCAATCTCTCATGCGCAAGCAGCGGGTGTACCAATGGTATTTGCAATCAATAAAATTGATAAAGATGGAGCGAATCCTGATAGAATTCGCGAACAATTGTCTGCGATGAATATTTTGGTGGAAGAATGGGGTGGTCCTTTCCAATGCCAAGAAATTTCAGCGAAAAAAGGATTGAATATCAATGAATTACTTGAAAAAGTATTGCTTGAGGCAGAGATATTAAATTTAAAAGCAAACCCGACTAAAAATGCGGTGGGTACAGTTATTGAATCATCGTTGGACAAAGGTAAAGGGTATGTGACGAACATTCTCGTGGAAGCGGGTACTTTGAATGTTGGGGACGTAGTATTAGTAGGTAGAAATTTTGGTAAGGTGCGTGCAATGCACGACGAGCGCGGTAAAGTAGTGAAATCTGCTGGTCCTGCTACGCCAGTTTCGATACTAGGAATCAATGGAGCACCGAATGCCGGTGACAAATTCCATGTAATGGACGATGAAAAAGAAGCGCGTTCCATTGCGACAAAAAGAGAACAATTGTACAGAGAACAAGGTTTACGTACAACGAAACATATTACATTGGAAGAAATTGGTCGTCGTTTGGCGATTGGAGACTTCAAGGAGTTGAATTTGATCATCAAAGGAGATGTGGATGGTTCGATCGAAGCACTTTCCGATTCATTGCAAAATTTATCGACTGAGCAAATTGCTGTGAAGATCGTTCACAAAGGAGTTGGTGCAATTACCGAGGCGGATATCAACTTAGCGTCTGCTTCAGATGCAATCATCGTTGGTTTCCAGGTACGACCTTCCACTTCAGCGCGTAAATTAGCAGACCAAGAACAAATTGATATTCGTTTATACTCTGTCATCTACAAAGCAATTGATGAAATTAAAGCGGCAATGGAAGGAATGTTATCTCCTGAAATTGAAGAAGTAGTAACGGGTTCTGCGGAGATCAGAGAAACATTTGACATCACGAAAGTTGGTACGATTGCAGGTTGTTTCGTAACCCAAGGTACAATTAAGCGTAATGCAAAAATCCGAGTTATCCGAGATGGTATTGTACTTCATACAGGTAAATTAGGATCATTGAAACGTTTCAAAGACGATCAAAAAGAAGTGAAACATGGGTACGAATGTGGTTTGAACATCGATAAATTCAATGACATTAAAATTGGAGATATCGTTGAAGCCTTCGAAGAAAATGAAGTAGCTAGAAAGTTGTAATTTATAAGTTAACAAATACAAAAAAAAGGGGAGATGTTCATTCATCTCCCTTTTTGTGCGATTTAACATCTCCTATAATTCACGAAAAATTAATTTCATTTATAAATCATAAATCACAATTCAGATTTACCTCTGGCCTTGGGATTGTTGGGTTTTGTGAACGAACTGAAAAGCTAGACTTTTGACGGTAGCTTCGCAGAAGATCACCGACAAAATCAGCCTTTCAGGAGGGCACAAAATAAAGCGCTCGGAGCGATAATCTTTAAGAAATCCGAATACTGCGCTTTAACAACAATCCCGAAGCCTTGATTTTTGGTTCTTTTCATCAAGGAAAAGAACAAAGATTCCACTTCAAACGAGATTTCCACCTTTTTGCATTGCCAAAAAAGGTGGAGCCAAAAACGCTAGCGCTGAAATAAGATTGCTAATTTTTACGGAACATTACGCGCTACAAATTGAAACTCACTTCCTCCGAAGTCGGAAGTTCAAACAGTCAATTTGTAGTTCGCTGCATTCCCTCAAAATTTACGCAATCGTATTTCATGGCGCAATTTTAATTTCGGTCATTTATAAATCATAATTTATAATTTTCACTGGCCTTGGGATTGTTGGGTTTTGTGAACGAACTGAAAAGCTAGACTTTTGGAGGAAGCTTCGCAGAAGATCACCGACAAAATCAGCTTTTCAGAAGTGAACAAAATAAAGCGCATCGGAGCGAGATTTCTTAAAAATCCGAAGTCTGCGCTTTAACAACAATCACACAGCCTTGATTTTTGGTTCTTTTCATCAAGGAAAAGAACAAAGATTTTCTTTGAATGATAAATCCATAAACTAAATCGAAATTCACATACTTTATAAGTTTAAAAAAATAAATTACTTAGATAAAACTGTTTTAATTGCTATGTTTGTCAACCTATAACTAATTTGAATCTTATGCGAACAACCAATTTTTTATTCCT
>CAMCQL010000077.1 GCA_945877005.1 Chryseobacterium gleum | reverse complement strand
AAGTTGTAATTCTCTTCTTACGCATAGCTTGAACAAACCGTTCAATTATCCATTTGGCGTTTCTTACACCTTTTTAGTCTTGGTAAAAGACGAATTTATTTATTAATAAACCTTTATGGCAAAATCACAAGAAACTTACAACAAAAAAGAAAAAGAAAAATTACGTTTAAAAAAACGTAAAGACAAACTTGAAAAAATGAACGAGCGTAAAGCAAATCCTACTTCAGGTGGTCTTGACAGTATGATTGCATATGTAGATGAAAATGGTCATATCTCTGATACTCCCCCTACAACAATCAAAAGAAAAATTGACGCGAGTACCATCGAAATTAGTATTCCAAAGCGTATCGATGACGAAGTTCCTGCAGAACATAAAGGGAGAATTGACTTTTTTAACGATCAGAAAGGATTTGGTTTTATTAAAGAACATGAAACCAATGAAAAATATTTTGTTCATGTAAACGGGTTGATCGATCGTATCCAAGAAGGAGACGTAGTCACATTCGAACTTGAACGAGGAATGAAAGGAATGAATGCTATAAAAGTGAAAAAAGTTTAGGAATAGCTGTTTTTTAAAATATATTTCGTAATTTAAGGTATGAAATTTAAAATCGGCATATCAGAAACCATACTAATTGTAGCTTGTAATATGCTAACAGGTTTTACAATTCATACAATAATTAAAGAAGGAAAATCCTTACCTCTGATTATCATTTTACTTATAACTTTCGGTATAAGTTTAGTGATCTTGTTTAAAAACAGACAATTTGAAAAATAAAAACGGGGGAATAATCTCCCGTTATAACTTCAATTAGAAACTATTAAAAGCCTCTATTCTTCTTGATGTTTTCATACGCCTCCTGAATTTTCTGAAACTTTTCTTTGGCTCCTTTTTGATATTCCTCCCCCATTGAAGCAACCTTATCAGGATGAAATTTTATTGCCATTTGTCTGTAAGCTTTTTTCACCTCATCATCGGCAGCAGACGAAGTTATTCCAAGAATTGTATAATCTGAATCTACATTTCGGTAAAACATATTTTTCACCGTTTCGAAATCAGCAGAAGAAACCCCAAGCAATTGAGCAATGGAAGACAATACTGACATTTCACTTTCAGAAACATGACCATCAGATTTAGAAATTCCAAACAAATAATGAATTAATTGAACCCTTACTTCATCTTGAGTACGTAACTTTATATCGTAACAAATTCTACTTAATGGAATATCATTTGTATCTAAGTATTGTTTTAATACTTGTAAATAAGAAGCTCCATTTGAGCCAAACTGTTGATTGATAAAACCCTTTACATAGTTCAATTCAGATTTTAACACTTTACCGTCAGCCTTCATTACTGCTGCAGAAAGTGCCATCATCATAGCACCAAAATCATTGGTAGTTGCACGTTGCTGGTAAAAATTAAATGCATCATCCGCAGAACTAAATCCTTGACTAGAATTTGCGCCTCCATTTTTAGCTAGTTTTCTATAATTATCTATAAATGTCCCTATGGCAAATCCAATAATGGCTCCAAAAAAATTTCTTGTTGCAAAAAACACAACGACAGCTAAAATAAATTTAAACAAAATAAAAAATTTAAATAAAAAAATAAACCGCAAAGATACTTTGCGGTTTTAATAATTAGGAACAAAAATTAAACTAATTCAATACTTCTTTCAATAAATTTGTTTAAATCTTCTCCTTTTAACAAACCTTGAGAAAGCAATGCTAAATCAGCCAATTGTTTCGCTTTTTCTTGTCGAGCTGAATCATCTGTATTACTTAACAATTCTTCCACTTTTGGATGATTGCTATTTACTACCAATTGGTACATTTCAGGGAAAGCCCCCATAAAACCTCCTCCGCCAGTTCTTTGTTGCTCCATCATACGACGAATAAACTCTGGTTGGGTAATAATAATAGGTGCTTCTTGAGAACTCATGCTTTCAAATTCAACTTTGAACTTGTCTTTGTTAATAGAAGATTCGAACAATGGTTTTAATTTTTCCTCGTCCTCTTTTGTAAGTTTAGATGGAATCTCTTCTGTTTTCTTAATTAACTTATCTAATGTGTCCGCATCAACTCTTGCAAAAGAAAGATTTTCATTTGCCATCTCCGTTTTTTGAATCCAATGAGGAACTAAAGGTCCGTCTAATACAACCACATCATAACCTCTATCTTTCGCAGACTTAACAAAACCAAAATGAGCATCTACATCGTGTGTATACAATACTACAACTTTGTTGTCTTTATCAGTTTGTAATGGTTTCACTTTATCAATGTACTCTTCAAGTGTGTGATAAGTACCTTCAGAAGATTTCAATAAACTAAAAGTTTTAGATTTTTCAGCGAATTTTTCGTCAGACAATGTACCGTACTCTACAAATAACTTAAGATCATCCCATTTTTTCTCAAAATCAGGGCGGTCTTTCTTGTACATCTCAGCTAATTTATCTGCTACTTTTTTAGTAATGTGAGAAGAAATCTTTTTAACATTTCCATCCGCTTGTAAATACGATCTAGAAACATTTAATGGGATATCAGGAGAATCAATCACCCCGTGCAACAAAGTCAAAAACTCAGGTACTATTTCAGCAACACTATCAGTAATAAATACTTGATTTGAATATAAATTAATTTTATTGCGTTGAATTTCTACATTTTCTTTGATCTTAGGGAAATATAAAATACCGGTAAGATTAAATGGAAAATCTACATTTAAATGAATATGAAACAATGGCTCTTCAAAAGTCATTGGATATAATTCTCTATAAAAAGATTTATAATCCTCCTCTTTTAAATCAATAGGAGCTTTTGTCCATGCAGGCGTAACATTATTCACTTGATTTGGAACATCGATAGAAACTCTTTTAACATTTCCATTATCATCCTTCTCTCCTTCAGGAGAATCTATGTATTCTGCTTTAGTACCAAAAACTACTGGGATTGGTAAAAATTTACAGTATTTATCTAAAATCCCTTGAATACGAGATTTTTCTAAAAATTCTTTAGACTCCTCAGTAATGTACAAAACGATATCTGTACCTCTTTCTGCTTTTTCTATCTCTGTAATAGTGTATTCAGTTGTTCCATTACTTTCCCACTGAACTGCTTGAGCGCCTTCGTAACGTCCTAATGTTTTGATAACTACTTTTTCAGCAACCATAAAAGCAGAGTAAAAACCTAAACCAAAATGTCCGATAATATTCTCAGCCCCCTCTTTACCTTGGTACTGTTTTACAAATTCTTCCGCACCAGAAAATGCGATTTGATTGATGTACTTATCTATCTCTTCAGAAGTCATACCGATACCACGATCACGTATGGTCAACGTTTTTTCTTCCGCGTTTAAAATAACTTCAACTTTCAATTCTCCTAATTCACCCTTGAATTCACCTGTAGTTGTCAATACTTTTAATTTCTGAGAAGCATCTACTGCATTAGAGACTAACTCTCTCAAAAATATTTCATGATCAGAATACAAGAATTTTTTAATGATTGGAAAGATATTTTCCGTTTGAACATTAATGTGACCTGTTTTCATAATTTTAGCTTTATTATTTAAATTTATACGACTCTAAAAGACAATGATTATGCCATGAATTAAACTATGACAGATTGTCACAATAACCTGCAAACTTCAATTTAACAACCGCCAATTTGTTTTAAATTAACAAAAGCATAGAAGTAAGATTAACTAAAATAAGAAATCACTGCGTACATAATCGCAATTAGAAAAGTAGTAAGCGCTACTTTCTTTAGCTCAGGATCAAAATCTTTGTCTTCTTGAGTATTGTTTACTTTTTGTAAATGCAGTGTTAGAATACAAAATGGAATTAAAAAAAGATATCTGAATGTATTTAATTCTTGAAGAAAAAACACTGCGCTTATTATTGCAACCAAAACTAAAAAAAAATGATAAATTTTAGCCTTGCTTTTTCCTAACTTGACAACGATTGTTATTTTGTTTGATGACTTGTCATTCACTTGATCGCGCATATTGTTTAAATTCAATACAGCAGTACTCAATAAACCAATTGTAATTGCCGGGAAAATAATTTCCGGATTAAATGTTTTTGTATACAACGTATAAGAACCCAAAACACTTACTAATCCAAAAAAAATAAATACAAAAAAATCACCAAATCCATGATAACCATAAGCTCTCTTTCCAACAGTGTAAGTAATGGCTGCAATCACGCACAAAATAGCTAATATGACATACATCCATACCACTTCTGTTGTCATACCCGAAGCGCTCAAATAGATTAAAATTGAAGCAGAAATTAATGATAAAAATGAAAAAAACGCTACCGCTATCTTCATCGCATTCATTGAAATTTCACCGGATTGAACAGTACGCATAGGACCTACTCGAAATTGGTTATCTGTTCCTTTTTGGGAATCTCCTAAATCATTCGCTAAATTAGATAAAACTTGAAAAAACAAGGTCGTCAACAATGCAAAAACGAAGATAAGTACATCCCAATCCCCATCTTCTTTAGCTAAAAAAGAACCTAAAATAATTCCCGACATTGATAAGGGTAAAGTACGTAATCGAAAAGCTTTGAACCAAGATTGAATCATAACAAGGATATAATGAAACGTAAAAATATAAAATTAATACTGGTGTTTACTTTAACTCTTCGTAAATAGAGAAAAAATGAGCATCTATTCGTATCAGGAAATGTAAATCACTACTTATTTAAGCAAACAATAAACGAAAAAGTTCAAAAACTCTTTTGTATCTTCGTGGCTTTCGTAACACACAGCGCTTGTATGAGTAATCGCATTACCGAATTGTTTGGCATCAAATACCCCATCATTCAGGGTGGAATGATTTGGTGCAGTGGTTGGGAACTTGCTTCAGCGGTATCAAACGCGGGGGGACTAGGGATTATAGGTGCTGGCTCAATGTACCCTGAAATTTTAAAAACACATATCCAAAAATGTAAAAGTGCTACTCCTAACCCTTTTGGGGTAAATTTACCCTTGCTCTATCCCAATATTGAAGAACATATCGCTACTATAATTGAAGAAAAAGTTCCAGTAGTCATAACATCTGCAGGTAACCCAAAAACTTGGACAAAAAAACTAAAGGACAACGGAATTAAAGTAATTCATGTTGTTTCAAGTTCAAAATTTGCTCTAAAAGCAGAAGAAGCAGGTGTCGACGCAATTGTGGCAGAAGGTTTTGAAGCAGGCGGACATAATGGAAGAGAAGAAACTACAACACTTTGTCTAATACCTCAAGTAGCAAAAAGTATTCATGTTCCACTCATTGCCGCAGGTGGAATTGGGTCAGGTCAAGCTATGTTAGCAGTCATGAACTTAGGTGCTGATGGTGTACAAATAGGAACTCGATTTATTACATCAACAGAATCTTCAGCCAATCTTGCATTCAAAAATAGAATCCTTGCATCTAAAGAAGGAGATACAATCCTAACACTCAAGGAACTTACACCTGTTCGATTGGTTAAAAATGAATTCTACCAAAAAATAGCGAATGCATATGAGAACAATGCCTCGGTCGATTCACTTAAAGAATTACTCGGAAAAGGTCGCGCAAAAAAAGGAATGTTTGAAGGAGATTTAGAGGAAGGAGAATTAGAAATTGGTCAAGTTTCAAGTTCCATCGACAAAATTTTATCCGCTCAACAAATCATAAATGAAATTATTGAAGAATACCATAAACAATTAAACGCTCAAGTTACCTCTAAATTTATATTTGAATGATTCAATTTGAAAAATTTACATTATCGAACGGATTAAAAGTTATCTTTCATAAAGACCCAACAACACCATTGGCAATTATAAATACATTGTTTGATGTTGGCGCACGAGATGAATCCCCAGATAAAACTGGATTTGCACATTTGTTTGAACACCTTATGTTTGGAGGGTCTGTAAATATTGAAGATTTTGACGCGCCATTACAAAATGCTGGTGGAGAAAGTAATGCTTTTACATCCAACGATATTACCAACTATTACAACATAATTCCTGCTCAAAATATTGAAACAGCCCTTTGGCTCGAATCTGATCGTTTACTCTCATTGGCCTTCACAGAAAAAAGTCTTGAAACACAGCGAAGTGTAGTAATCGAAGAATTCAAACAACGTTACTTAAATCAACCTTATGGAGATGTTTGGCTAGAATTAAGACCACTTGCTTATTCAACTCACCCTTATCAGTGGGCTACAATTGGAAAGGAAATTAAACATATCGAAGACGCGTCAATGGAGGATGTAAAATCATTCTTTTACAAGCATTACACTCCAAGTAATGCCATCGTTTGTATAGCAGGGAATTTCGAACTTGATTATGTAAAACAAATAATGGAAAAATGGTACGGAGATATTCCATCTGGAATTAAACCTGCAAGAATCTTACCCCTCGAACCAAAACAAGAGATTTTTAAAGAAAAAACAATAGAAAGTAAAGTTCCTTCAAATGCATTTTATTATGCATTTAAAATGGCTGAAAAAAAATCATTTGAGTATTATGTGACAGACTTATTATCAGACGCTTTAGGGAGAGACAAATCTTCACGATTGTACATTACTCTTCAGAAAGAATTGAAATTAGTCACCGAAATAAATTGTTACATCACTGGATCTTTGGACAACGGATTACTCATTATTGAAGGAAAAATTGTACCAGGCGAAACTTTTGAAAAAATTGACGCCGAAATTTGGAAAGTATTAGAGGAATTAAAACACAATTTATTAAGTGATTCTGATTTAGAACGAATTAAAAATAAAATCAGTACCGCAAAAGAATTTCAAGAACAAGGATTACTAAATCGAGCAATGAACTTATGTCTGTTTGAATTACTTGGTGACGCGAATGGAATTAATGAAGAAGCTACCCTTTATGAATCAATTACAGCCGCTCATATTCACACAATAGCAAATGAAATTTTGACTACCAACAATTGTTCATTACTTAAAATTAAAGCCATTAAAGAATGATAAATAGAACTTTAGCACCTACTATAACATCCATCAATGAAATTTCATTTACTGCACCTATAATTATTCCACTGAATCAACATGTGAATTTATTTTGGATGAATGAAATTTACGATGAAACGACTCGGATCGAATTACATTTTGATGCAGGAACAATAAGAAGTGCAGAAAAAGTTGCTGGCTTTGTAAATAGTCTACTTTTATCTGGCACACCAACTAAAAACAGTACTACAATCAATAATGAATTAGACAGTTTAGGTGTTTTTACAGACATTGAAGTTGGTCAAGAAATCGCTGTTGTTTCCATCTATTGTTTAAGAAAAAATGCAGAAAAAGCTTTTACTATCATTTTAGATGCAATCACAAATGTAAATTTCGATAAAAACGAAATCGAAGATATTGTAAGAGAAAAAAAACAAAACTTTTTAATTGGTTCTGAAAAAGTTAGTATCCTTTCTCGAAGAAAATTTCAAGAAAGTATTTTTGACAACTCGATCAATTATTCACGACAATTGAAATTAGAAGATTTTGATACCATCACCAAAGAATCGCTAATTGATTTCCACAAAGCTCACTATTTAAACGGATTGGTTAAAGTAATTATAGTTTGTCGTTTAGAAGAAGAAAAAATAGCAGCTATCTCTAAAGATTTAGCTAAATACTGTATTTCAACTCCTGTAAAATTTGAAGCTGATTTTGTCAACAAAAAAGGAAGAGTAGCTATCAACAAAGATGGTGCGATGCAAACGGCAATCAGAATTGGGATGCCACTCTTCAATAAGAAAAATTCAGATTTCATTGATTTTCAAATCTTACAAACAATCTTAGGCGATTATTTTGGAAGTCGACTTATGTCGAACATCCGCGAAGACAAAGGATACACCTATGGAATTGGATGCGGAGTATCAGAAACATTCGAATCTGGGCACTTTATAATTGCGACTGAAGTAGGCAAAGAATATGTTGAAGCAACGCTCAATGAAATAAAATTTGAAATTGAACGTTTACAACAAGAAGAAGTTGAAAGTGATGA
>CAMCQL010000076.1 GCA_945877005.1 Chryseobacterium gleum | reverse complement strand
ATACCATTTTATGGTATTTTCAGCATGTTTTAATGAAGAATTTCGCGGATTAATTAAATCTTTTTGAATCTATTAAATAATCAATTCCATTTTCTAAAGTAGTAAGATCTCGATTAAGTAATGTTTTCATTTTAGAAATATCTGGTTGTCTTCTTGTCATGTCTCCATCTTTTAATGGCGGAAGATGAATGATTTCTGAACTTGAATTTGTTTTTTTGATGATGATTTCTGCAAGTTCTAAAATGGTAATAATAACATCATTTCCTACATTATAAACTTGATTTATTGAAGCTGTATTTTTGATTGCATCAACACAGAAATCTGTATTGTCATCGATAAAGCAAAATGTCCTTGTTTGAGATCCGTCGCCATAAATTGTGATTGGTTCATTTTTTAATGCTGCTCGCATAAATTTAGACATTACAAAATCATCGCTTTGTTTTGGACCATAAGTATTAAAGAATCGGAAAATAGTATAATCTAATCCGTATTCTTGTTGGTAAGAACGAAAATAGGATTCACCTACATTTTTAACGACAGCATAAGGTAGTCTTGAATTCAGTGGGGTTGTATATTCGTTTTGTGGTAAATGAACAGGCTCACCATAAACTTCTGATGATGAAGAGAAAAATACTCTTTGTACTCCAGTACTTTTAGAAAGATCGAGAATGTTTTTAATCCCTTGAATATCATCCAAAACCATTACAGGGTTATCCAACGTTCGAAGAACACCTACTACAGCAGCATAATGGTACACAAAATCGAACGAATAAGATGTCATAATTGGAGCTATTTCATCGTAATTGTTTACGTTTGCCTTGATAAATTTACAGTTAGAATCGGTAGGTATATTTTCTTTTGATCCAGTAAGGAAATTATCAACGAGTACAATTTGAATAGTTGGATCAAGCAATAATTTTTCTGCAGTTGAACTAGCTACAAATCCTGCACCTCCTGTGATTAATATTTTCATTTTTTAAAATTCTTAGTTGTTGTTAATATTCAGTTCTTGTTGCCATTTCCATGCGGAAGTCACCATTTCAGAGAGTGGTGTTGTTGCTTTCCAATTTAATAATTTTTCAGATTTTGTCGTGTCAGAATAAATTGCTGTTACATCTCCGTTTCTTCTTGGTCCTACAATGTAATTTAAATTTACACCTGTATTTTCTTTAAAACTTTCAATTGCCTCAAAAACAGTGACTCCGCTTCCGGTCCCTAAGTTTATCACGTCGTACTTTAAGTCTGACTCCCCATTAATTAAATAGTTGAGTGCCTTAACATGCGCTTCCCCAATGTCAGATACGTGGATGTAATCTCTGATGCATGATCCATCTCTGGTGGGGTAATCCGCTCCATGAACTTGCATAGAAGGTCTAATGCCAATGGCTGTTTGAGTGATTATTGGGATTAAACTTGTAGGTGGATTGACTGGAGATTCTCCAATTAAACCTGATTTATGTGCTCCAACTGGGTTGAAATACCTTAAAGCAACAGTTTGAAAAGTTGCTGCTGTTTTTGAATATTGTTCTAAAATAGCTTCACCAATTTGTTTTGTGTGGGCATAAGGAGATTCTGCTTCGTTGAGTTCTGAAATTTCTGATACGGGCATTTTATCAATGTTTCCGTAAACAGAACAGCTAGAAGAAAAAATAAGATTCGGTATCGAAAATTGGGTACATCCTTCAATGATGTTTAGTAGTGAAGAGAGATTATTGGAATAATATTTGTAAGGATTTTCTACAGATTCAGGAACAGATTTAAATGCTGCAAAATGAATGATTCCAGTGATTTTTTTTGAGTCAAGCAATTTAAATAACGCTTCTTTATCACAAAGGTCGATGTTATAATGTTCAACCTCTTTTTGTGTTATTTTTTTGATGCGTTGGTAAGTTTCACTGCTTGAATTGGAATAATTATCAATGGAAATTACATCAAAATCGGTTTTTTCTAAAAGTTCTAAAATTGTATGAGAACCTATATAACCGGCGCCTCCAGTAACTAATATTGTGTGCTTCATTATTTTTTTACGTGTTTTAAATAGTTTGTTGAAACAGTTGTCCAATCAATAATTGACCATATAGAATTGAGATAATCTATTCTTTTGTTTTGGTATTTCAAATAATAGGCGTGCTCCCAAACATCAATACATAAAAGAGGTATTCCTTGTTCTTGAACGATATCCATCAGCGGATTGTCTTGATTTGGTGTTGTTGTTACTGCAAGAGTATTGTCTTTTTTCAAAATTAACCATACCCATCCAGAACCAAATAATTTAGTTCCTTTCACGGTCATTGTTTTTTTTAATGAATCTAAAGAGCCAAATGTAGCTTTTACTGCACTGGAAAAAACAGGGTCTAGTTGACTGGAAGGAGTAGGGGATAAAGTGGACCAAAAGAGAGAATGATTGAAGTGTCCGCCAGCGTTGTTTCTAACAGTTTCAGATTTTTTACTGATGTTTTTGAGAAGCTCTTCTAAAGATTGAATAGTTGAGGTTTCTGCTTCTAATGCTTTATTTAGATTGGTTACATACGATTGATGATGTTTGGTAAAATGTATACGCATTGTTACTGAATCTATAGTAGGTTCTAAAGATGAAAAATTAAATTTTAATTCAGGAAGCATAAACTTTTGACCTGATATATAGGTTATCCCAATGAAAAGAGATAAAAACACAGTTAATAGTTTCATTTTAATTATTTATTTGTTTCAAATGAATTAATTTATTTCTTGATATTTGTTTGTAGTGATTAAAGAATGCGAAGATAAAGATTTCATTGAATAAAATCGCTCTGTTTTTACCTATAAAATCAGTTTCAAAAGACTTTATGTTTTAAATTTCATTTTTAGTTCTCATTATCAAATACAAAAACAAATACGGGTCTGAAAATTTCATTTTTTTCAAAAAAAATATAGTTTGATTTTGGAATTAAAAAATAGTTTGTATATTTGCACACCAAAATAAGGACACGCTCTTTATTTATGGCCCATTCGTCTAGTGGTTAGGACGCCAGGTTTTCATCCTGGAAACAGGAGTTCGATTCTCCTATGGGCTGCCAATTTTATTTGGCCCATTCGTCTAGTGGTTAGGACGCCAGGTTTTCATCCTGGAAACAGGAGTTCGATTCTCCTATGGGCTGCAATTAAAATGTTTATATATATACTAAAAACAACAAAACATCATGGCTAATCATAAGTCTTCGAAAAAAAGAATTAGATCGAACGAAAGTAAAAAAATTCGTAATAAATACCAACACAAAACAACGCGTAATGCTATACGTAAATTGCGTGGTTTAAATGATAAGTCTGAAGCAACAACATTATTACCTTCAGTTTTTTCTATGATTGATAAATTAGCTAAAAGAAATATCATTCATTCAAATAAAGCTTCAAATTTGAAGTCTGGTTTGACTGTTAAGATTAATAAATTATAATTTTTTTTAATTTTAAGTTTTAGGGGGATTTATCCCCCTTTTTTAGTTTATTAGAATTGGTGTGAAGTATTTAATTTTATTTCTTGTTTTATTGGATGGTTCCTTGTATGCACAATCAACTCATTCTTTATTCTTATCAAAGATTGATACATTATATTCTTTTTCGAAATCAGGTGGAGATAAGTTAGATTCAGTTGATTTTATATTTTCAGATAAACATTCTGTTCTACCTGGTGGTGCATTTAATGCCCCATTTGGTCAATTTGGACATGATTATTTCAATGTGTTGGACCAGTTAAATTCTAATAGTAGGCTGCAACAAAATGTGTCTTCTAAATTTTCGGCGCTTCCTAAATTGAGTTTCAATTATTCCTTTGGTTCCTATGGACTTCAGGTTTTGCATACAGACTATTATCAAACATTTCGAAAAAATATTTTTTTAACCTTTATGTATGATAGGTACGTAAGTACAGGAATGGTTAGAAGAAATCAATTAAGTCAAGATGCATTGGCAATCAGGGTTGTACACAAAGGAAATAAGTCTGAAAATAGAGTTGAGTTTAAGTCATTGAAGATAAATAGAGACTTAACTGGTGGTTTGGTGAATGACTCAATCTACACCCAGTTTGGGATTGAAAACGCCAATATTTATAAGAAAAATGCAACAGATACACTTAAAAATTATTTATTTGAAACAGAACATATCTTGAATTTATGGGGAGATTCATTGAGGAAAAATGGGATATTTCTAAAAAATTCATTTTTAGTGAATCAACGAACATATCGAGAAACAGGGGATATATACAAAGATTATTTATCTTTTCGCGATAGTTTACAAACGGTTGATAAAATTCAATTTTCCCGTTTAGATAATGAGTTAGGATACCTCATTCAAACTAAAAAATTTAAATTTTCAACGAGCTTAAATAGAGCTTATTGGAGGTTTTTTTCTTTAGGTTCACAAACAAGAAGTGAGTACGATGTGAGATCAAATTATACCACTCAGTTAACAGATCGTTTTGAAGCATCAATAAGGTTAAATATTAATTTAATTGGTGCAAATTTCCAACGTGATGTTCAATTAAAAATGAAATGGAAAGGAATTAATTTTTCTCACATGTGGGACGCAGGATGGGCTCAATCACTTCCTTACCCGAATCAAAGAACTTATTATTCTAATACTCTTGATTTTGAAACAATTAATATTAAGCTACAAAAAAATATATTTTTTCGTTACCAGTTAACGTCGATTAAAAAAGATTTTTCTTTGACTGTTGGAGTAAAATCAATTAAAGAGCATTATTTTTTTGATGGAACTTCATGGAATAATCAACTTTACCCTTCCGTTGATTTGTTTTATGCAAATGTTGTTAGAACGTTTCAATGGAACTCTTTTTATGTTCAGCCAAATCTATCTTTCACTTCTTTAAGAGGTATAGATCAAGTTCTACCTAAGTTAGATTTAAGAAGTAGATTTTTCTGGAAAAAAAGAGTTTTCGCTAACAAAATGGAGGTATTAGTCGGAGCAGATGTCTATACCCGTTCAGCTTATGATGCTTTTTCCTATGAAGATAGATTAGCAATTTATAGGGTTTCGCAAGTCAAATCACGAGTTCAATCAGTTCTCCAATTTGATGCTTTATTTGCCGTAAATATTGATGAATTTAGGTTTTATTTCAAAGCTGAAAATTTGAATGATTTTACAACGCAACAAAAAGTGTTTGTGGTGAAAAATTATCCGATTTCACCATCAATTTTCCGAATAGGATTTACGTGGGATTTTGTGAATTAATGGAGTTGAATTTTCTGTTAAAATTTTCTTTTTGAGTTGTACGAAGTAATTCAATATCCTTAGGAATTTTACGTTTCCATCGGTTGTGTGACCAAAGCCAAAATTCAGGCTTTTTTATAATGTCCCGTTCTAATAAGTGCGTATGTTGCGTAGTAATTTCTCCCCATTTTAATGTTTTTGGAGATTCTGTGATGAGTTCAAGATGCATCAAATAATGGCCTCTTTTTGGTTTTGAGATTGTAAAATAAACAACTGCTTGGTCGTATTGATGTGCGATTAATTCACAGCCAAAAAGTACAGCTGTTGGTTGGTTTAGAAAATTCATCCAGAACGATTTCTCACTGTTTCCTGGACTTTGGTCTGAAAGTATCAGTGTAGCATAAGGCTTTGGTTGTGGGGATTCATAAAATTCATGAATAAAGTTAGGGTGTAGTATTTTCATACCAAAGCGAGCTCTTCGTTCATTGATTTTTTGATTAAAAAAGACATTGCTAATTGGCATACCGATTCCAACTGCTTGGTTCCTGAAAAGAAAATTTTGAGAAGTAATCAACCATTCCCAATTATTGTAATGACCTCCAACTAACAATACATTTTTGTTTTTTTTATACAATTCTTTTAGAAGGTCAGGATTGGATATTTTAAATCTTCGGAGCAATTCATTTTCTGAGATACTTAAGTTTTTTATTCCTTCTACAATTAAGTCTGCAAAATGCCTGTAAAATTTTCTTTTTATTTCAACCCTTTCTCTATGTGTTGCATTCGGAAAGGAATGATATATATTCTTCCGAATTAATTTTTCTCTGTACGGAATGAGATATATTAACAGTAAATATAGAACATCAGAAATCATATGCAATATGCTCATTGGTAGCCATGAAATAGGTAGTACTATTAAATAGTATAAAAGAAATGAGATTACATAGGATATTTTTTGCCCCATAGTTGTTGAATGTTTGTTTTTATTTCTTGTTCTCTTGATGAACTTCCAGCCACAAAAAAATTGCTTGTGCTTATTTCATTTGGTAAATACTCTTGATTTATAAAATTATTTTCAAAATTATGAGAATAATTGTAATTATCGCCATATCCTAGGTTTTTCATTAATTGTGTTGGTGCATTTCTTAAATGAATAGGTACTTGTAAGTCACCTGTCTTACGTACTAATTCTTGCGCTAAGTTTATTGCGTTGTAGGCAGCATTGCCCTTAGGTGACGTAGCAAGGTAAATAACACATTGAGCGAGAATGATTCGTGCTTCTGGCCAACCAATTGTTTGTACAGCTTGGAACGTATTGTTAGCTAAGATTAATGCTGTAGGGTTCGCTAAACCGATGTCTTCACTTGCTGATATGATTAACCTTCTACAAATAAATTTCGGATCTTCGCCTCCTTCTATCATACGTGCTAGCCAATAAATAGCAGCGTTGGGATCACTTCCACGAATAGATTTTATCATTGCTGAAATGATGTCATAATGATTTTCTCCATTTTTATCGTAATTGATTTGAGATTTTGGAGCGTGTTTAGTGACTAAATCATTGGTGATGATGATTGGAGTTGTGTTTGTTGGAATACTTTGAATAATTAATTCGAAAACATTCAATAACTTTCTAGCATCACCTCCAGAAAGCAATAATAATGCATCTGTTTCTTCAAGAACTATTTTTTTTGTTAAAAGGTAAGAGTCGAACTGAATTGCACGTTGAAGTAATAACAATAATTCCTCTTTTGTAAAGTGTTCGAGGGTATAAATTTGACAGCGTGAAAGTAAAGCGGAAATTATTTCGAAGGAAGGGTTTTCGGTTGTTGCGCCAATAAGTGTTACAATTCCTCTTTCAACAGCATTCAAAAGAGAGTCTTGTTGTGATTTTGAAAACCGATGAATTTCATCGATAAATAAAATATGTTTTTTTTGATTAAATAATCCCGAATTTTCAACACTTTTTATCAGATCTCGCACTTCTTTTACTCCGGCAGATATAGCTGAAAGTGAATGAAATTTCGCATCAAGTTCATTCGAAATTAGATTTGCTAAGGTGGTCTTACCAACACCTGGAGGACCCCAAAAAATGAATGACGGTAAAAAACCTTTTTTTATGGAGTTGAGTAAACTACTGTTTTCTCCTATGAGATGCTTTTGCCCAATGTATTCGTTTAATTTTTTTGGACGCATTCTTTCTGCCAATGGAATATGAGTCATGGGGCTTTTTTTCTAAAGTTAACAATTTGTTTTTTATGGATAAATACTATTTTGCTATAGAGATAGGGGAGTGAAACAGTTATTGGAACATATCAAGAAGGAGGTATCTTAATAATCCAGAACTTTAAACTATTAAGAATGTTGAAAATCCCTAACTCATCGTCTAATCATAAGTTTAACACCCTCATTTACAGATGTAATTCAGATGGCTATCGGAACCGTTATTAAATTTTTAATCTGCCTCGATTTATAACTATTGCAACGGTCTTCTAATTTCATTTTAATTGGAAAGTTTGTTTTGGAAACTATTCTGTTGTTTTAAAAAATCAGAAATTCAGCCTACTTTTTGTCCATTAGCCCTAATTATAGATTATTTATCCATGAATTTTAAAAATGAATTAGTTATTTAACTTACTTCTTTTTCTACTATAAGTAAAATAAATTATCAATCCAATCAACATCCATCCACCAAAACCGATCCAATTTATAAGTTCTAAGTGCGTCATCAAATAAAAACAGCACAATAAACCCAATAAAGGAATGAGTGATAACTTGAATAAAAACGATAAAATTGCAGCTAAAAAACAAGCAATTATACCTAGCCATTGAGTCAAATG
>CAMCQL010000075.1 GCA_945877005.1 Chryseobacterium gleum | reverse complement strand
GATTTTCTGAGCGACATCTCCTGAAACACCTGTATCAATCTCATCTAAAATTAAAGTTGGCAATTCTTTCTTCGTTGAAAGTAAATACTGAATTGACAACATCAAACGCGATAATTCTCCACCACTCGCTGAATTTTCAAGAGCAACTGGAACCATCCCTATATTCGGGGTGAATAAAATCTTCAAATTTGAAAATCCATCCAATTGTAAATCATTTTCTTTTGTCAGATCAAAAACCAAATGTGTGTCTGGCATTTTTAAAGCAGTAAGAACATCCGTCAATTGAGCCGTAATGGAAGGAATCGCATTGTTTCTCGCTTCATGCAATTCAGTAGCAAGTTGACTCAATTCTTCAAATAAGTTGATTTGTTCTACTTTTAATACAGCTAATTGTTGCGCCATCTCTTCCACCCCTTCCTGATTTTGAGCCAATTCATTCCATTTAGAAACTAATTCCTCTTGAGTGGTTAGATGATGTTTGCGCAATAATGTATTGTATTGATCCAATTGTGACGTTAAAACAGCTTGCTTTTCAGGGTCATTCGATAAATCCTCTAATAGACCGATACTTTCTTCACCGATATCTTTTACTTCCAAAATAACTTCATGGATACGGTTAATTAAGGCATCTAAACTTGAATGAGTACCACGAATTTTATCTAAACGACTTTTTAACAACAATAAATTATTCAACACATTAGCGCCCTCTATTTCAGTAGTTAGCTCGTTTGAAATTGCGATGAATGAAGCACGAATATCGTCCATTTTCTCAAAAGAAGACAATTCTTGTTCGATGGAGGAATAATTTACGTTAGATAAATTCAACTTATCTAATTCATCCAATTGAAATTGAATAAAATCCAAATCCAATTGTCGTTGTCGGTATTCCGATTCTAAAGCAGTTAATTTTTGTTGTATGTTTCGGTATGTTTTGTATTTTTCTCGATAGCTCCCACGTTCAAGCAATGTCCCTGCCAAAACGTCTAAAACATCCATTTGAAAAGCAGGCTTTTTTACTTCCAGCGTATTATGCTGAGAGTGAATATGTATCAATTGTTCTGAAAATTCTTTTAAAACCAATAAAGACACTGGAGTATCATTGATAAAAGCTCGAGATTTTCCTTGAGCTGTAATTTCACGACGGACTATAGTTTCTTCAGAGAAATCAATGTCATTTGTAGTAAAAAAATCAGTATAAACCGATGGAGTTAAATGAAACACTGCTTCAACTATCGTTTTCTTTTCTTTTGAACGAATCACTGAATAATTGGCCCGTTCTCCTAAAATTAGTTGTAACGCTCCTAGTAAGATTGACTTACCAGAACCAGTCTCACCAGTTATCACAGTAAATCCAGATGTAAAATTGATTTTAATTGCATCAATCAATGCAAAGTTGTGAATTTCTAATGAGGCTAACATTTAATCTAGTATTTCTTGATATTTTGAGGTATTAACAGGATCTAATTTTTTCAACAAATCAACCATTTGTGTTTTCTGCTCTGTTGTTGCTTCTAAAAACATATTCTTAATTTCTGTTGATTTTGCTTGAACATAATTCAAAACGTTAATTGAATTTGGTCGATTAGAAACTACTTGTGACAATGGTTCTAAGGAAGAATAAATAGCTGCAACGGCATTTGTTTTGTTACTATACAACTGATCTAATCCATTTCGATGATACTCGTAAAATGATACTCTCAGTGGTGAAAACAATTCCTGAAGCACGTTATCTACCAACCAAAATCTATTTTTTTTACTTACTTCATTAGATTGCCATCCTTCACCTCCGGAACTTTGAGCATTGGAAACGATTTGCTGTGCTTCGTTAAAAAAAGGAGTTCCACCTTTCAATGAAAAAGTCTCGTAATCCATTCCTATGATAAAATTTGCATAAAACGCTAACAAAGAGGTTAGGTTATCTCTAAATTGATTGGGAGCATAGAGTAACACAGAATTCTTTGTGTATTGAAAATTTAAGTTTTGATCTAAAAAATTAAATACGGTCGTAGTATAACTACTATTGAAGACTGGACGAGAGGACTGAACTTGCAAAGATCCTGAGTATGATCCTTGTGAAGGAATAGAAGTAATTTGTAATTGAAGGTTGCAATTGATTCTTTCTTCTACTAAAAATTTATCTTTTGTCCATTTTGTAGAATTCATGAACTCATAAATAGATTGTTTCAATTGTTCAAAAACTTCTTTGTCCAAAGAGGAAACTTCCAACTTTGCATCTGCTACAATGGTTACTTGACAATTTAATTCTTGCGCAAAAAATGGAATTTGAAAGAAAAACAAGAAAGCAAACAACAAGCGCATATCAGTATTTTTAGTTGAGTTAAAATTAACGATTTTTTTAGCTTTATTTTAATGTATCGTGAATAAATTCAACGATATCTTCCGCTACTTCATCTTTTGATTTCAATTCGTAGGAATTCCAATGGAAATCTTTCGTGCAAATTGACACTTGATTGGTATCACCACCAAACCCTGCGCCCTTTACTTCCAAGGAATTCAATACGATTGCATCTAATTTTTTGGATGTGATTTTACCTTCTGCATAAGCCTTCCCATCTGTCGTTTCCAATGCAAAACCAACCAAAAACTGCTTTTGAGCTTTATTTGCTCCTGCCCAAGCCAAAATATCTGGATTTTTCACCAACCTCAACGTCAGTTCATCCGTATTCTTTTTTATTTTTTGGTCTGCAACATGAACTGGTCGATAATCTGCGACCGCTGCACTAAATACACCAATAGTAGAATGACTCCATTCTTTCTGAACCACTTCAAGCATTTCTAACGCTGTGGTAACCTGATGTAACTCTAAATTGGGATGGTCTAACTTTTGGTGTGTAGGGCCTGAAATTAATTTAACTTTTGCACCTCTTTTCAAAAAAGAGGACGCGATTAAATACCCCATTTTCCCAGAGGAATGATTCCCTATAAAACGAACTGGATCAATGTGTTCATACGTTGGTCCTGCTGTAATTAATACAGTTTGTCCTTCAAAAGAAGCTTTTATATTAAAATAATTTTGAATCGTTGAAAAAAGCACCGTTGGCTCTGGCAATCTTCCTTTTCCGATGAGACCACTGGCTAAAAACCCATCTTCCGGTGGCAATACGATCACACCTTGAGCGCTGAGTTTTGATAAGTTTTCATGTGTTGTCGCATGTTGATACATGTCTAAGTCCATTGCTGGCGCAACGATAACCTGTGTTTTTGAAGACAAATAAGTGGCCGTTAACAAATTGTCACAATACCCATTTGCTAATTTCGCTAAAGTATTAGCAGTTAAAGGTGCGATTAAAAAAACATCCGCCCAACCACCGAGTGCAACATGATTTGTCCATTCACCGTTCGATTTATTCCAAAAATCAATATATACGGGATGTTGACAGAGGGTTGCAATGGTTAACGGACTTATAAAATCAGAAGAGGCAGGAGTCATTATGCATCTGACTTCTGCCTCTTCTTGAATAAATAATCTAATTAGACTAGCAATTTTGTAAGCCGCTATACCCCCTGTAATTCCCAAGAGTATGCGTTTTCCTTTCATTACTGTTCTGTTTCTTCTGTTCCTGTTTTGCGAATGTAAATTTTATCATCTAACATTTCAGACATCGCGATTGCAACAGGTTTAGGTAATCTTTCGTAATATTTTGAAATTTCAATTTGTTCTCTATTTTCAAATATTTCTTCCAAGTTATCAGTAGTAGAAGCAAATTCTTGCAATTTTGTTGTTAACTCCTCCTTCAACTCTGAAGAAATTTGATTCGAACGTTTTGACATTGCAACGATGCTTTCATAGATGTTTCCATCCGATTTTTCCTCGAAGCGAATTGTATCGCGTGTAATTGTTGAACGCTCAGAATTTGTGTTCTTGTAATTCATAATTAATGTAGATTTAATTAAATTGACTTCCCTCCAATTGTGTTATTAATGATTTTAACTCAGACAAATAACGTGAATTTGGAAAATCTGTTTCAAATTTACGATATCTTTCGAAAGCATCGGTAATTCTTTCCTTTTTTTTCGATTCTATACTGTAAATTGCCAATAGTGCCGAATTTTTGACTAGAATCGAATGTGTTTGCTCTCGATAAATTGAAGTAGGATGTGTTTTCACAAAAGCCGATGACAATACTACTGCAGATTTGTATTGACTTGTTTTGTCGTACAACTTGATTGTTTCAACTTCTTTTAATTCAAGCTTTGAACGTAATTTATCCATCAAAAAATTACAAGAGTCAAGATGACTTGAATTTGGATATTTATATATAAACAATTGCAATTCATTCAAGGCAACGTCTGTTTCGGCTTGATCAAGGGTATATTTTGGTGAATTGCTAACAGCACATAATACGTTTAAGAAACTCGTCTCTTCACATTTTGGACTACTAGGGTACTTATCTGAAAAGGAAGCTAAATAATACGCCCCCAAAATATAATCTTCTAAATTGTAATAAGATTTTCCTAACAAATAATAGGAAATTTCTCCTTCTGTTGTTTTTGGTAACCGTTGATAAACCTGTTCGTAAAGTGTCGTTGCTTTTATGTAGGATTTTTTAGCGTAAAAACGATTCGCTAACTCAAATTTCGCTGGATAATCATCTGATTTTATCACGCGACCATATTCAGAACAAGACACTAATAACGTTAAACAAAGAATAAGTTGAAAGTATCTTTTCACAGTTTGTGGTTTATTTTACACGAATAGAAACACCAACTTCCAATACTCGAGATGATTTTAAACCATTTAACTGACACAATTTTTCAACTGTTGTACGGTTACGGTCTGCAATTTTCGATAAATTATCACCCACTCTTACAGAATAGTATCTTTTGTATTCTTTAACAACTGTTTTAGTTGGCGTTACTTTCTTTGCAGACTCAATTAATTTTACCTCACTTGCAACAGGTAGTGTTACACCAGCAAGTAATTCTACTGGCTCAAACTCATCTTCTTCGTGATTTAACTCATGATCGTGGTCATGCTCTTCCTCCTTTACAGAAGACTTTTTATATCCACCAGGAAGTTTTACTTGGAAAATATTTTTATGAACCATTACATTTTCATCTCTTACATTGTTAGAAGCAAAATCAATGATGTGTTCAGGATTAATTGCAACATCGAAAAAACGAACCTCAAAATGTAAATGCGCTCCGAAAGAATGCCCTGTATTTCCTCCTAAACCAATTACATCACCTGCTTTCACTTCTTGATTAGGCGAAACCAATAATTTACTTAAGTGGGCATAATAAGTTTCAAACCCGTTATAATGACGAACTACTACTAAATTACCATAACCTCCTTCGTTAAATTTCGCGTAACGAACACGGCCATTCCATGCAGAACGAACCATCTCACCTGTTTTCAAACCGATATCAACTCCTTGGTGAGACCTTCCCCATCTTGGTCCAAATTTAGATGTCATATAACCAGAATGTGGCATAACAAATTGTCCGTTTGCAGAGTCCTCAACACACATCCATAAAGTATCATTCAATTGTGTAACACTCCCTCTGTTTTTAGAAGAATATAAACTTTGAGTATTCCAGTTTTGAGAGAAATTTAATTTAGGATCAGAAGTAATTCTTTTATGTAAATCATAATTTAAAATTCCATCGAAAGAATTATCATGATTAAACTCAGGTTCATTTTCAAAAATTAATTGATCTTGTAAATCATAATCTGCAACATTATTTTGTGCAGTCAATGTGAAGCTTAAAAGCGAGATAGATAAGGATAAAAAGAATAACTTCATTTAATTATTTTTAGTGTAACTTCAGTTCTTTAAAGCGATTAATAGTAGTGTTTTAAAAATCACACTATACGCTCGGTTGCAAATATACAGCTTTATTTTAAATTTTTGTAACATTTTCTACGAATATGTCGTAGAAGACCGGCTCATTTGGTTTTACAAGATCAAGCAATCCCTTTGATCCATAGGCCATTTCTGAGGGTACAACTACCCAAAGCTTGTCAGATCTTTTTGCATTTATTAACGCTTTTTTTAATCCTGAAACAATTCCGAAATCAGAAAATCTCAAGCGATAAGGAGTGTTTCTTCGATAACTAATGTCGTATCTCGGATTGGTCGGTGTACCTACAATGTAATGAAAAGTCACTTCAGTTTTTTCAGTAGCACGCAACTTTTCGGTAGGATTCTCTTCTAACAACCAAACTTTCACTCCAGATTCTACTCGAGTAGGGGCCATTTTTTTTAGGATTTTTACACGTAAAATATTAGGGGAATTTGGTGGAATCAACCCTTTCACACCATATTTTCCTCTCGCAAGAGCAGCGGGCAAATAAATCTCCACAAAATCACCAACGTTTAAATGTGTAAAAGCTAAATCCCATCCTTTAGTCTGCATACCATAACCCACCAAAAATGGAAGAAAAGGTTTGCTTAACAATTCGTTTCCATCTACTAAATCCCCATTCAAAAGAAGCACTTGAAAATTAATTGCAACAACATCTTCTTTTTGTAATTTAGGTCCCTTTCCTCGTTTGAACCATTTAATTTTTATTCCGTTCTTAAATAATTGAACTGTTTTTGAAGGTTCGGGTTGCAAAGATTTATTCTTGCTTGAAGCTATAACTGAAGGCAATTCATGGTTTTCACCGATTGCTGCCTCTTTTTTTTTGTCGACACCTTCTATTTGACAAGAAAAAGTAAAAAGGAGGAGAAAGAATAAAAAACAAACTGAGATTATTTTCATCGTAATTCTTTTAATGTAATATCTATAACTAAAGGAGTAAACGGTAGAATTTTAGATTGATCTCCCGTTAGTCCATGCGCGAGATGTGACGGTATTATCAAAATGGCTTTCTCACCTAAGCGCATTTTCTTCAATCCTTCCTGCAAACCTGTTTCTAATTCACTGTGATCAATTTTATAAAATTCGGTAGAAGCACTATCCATAGAATAGCATTTTGAACCATTTAAAAAAGAAATCTTATAATGGATACCTGCCTCTCGACCTGCTTCTGCCAAAGGACCAGTTGTTTTAGAATAGATATAATAATTCAATCCAGTTCCAGTTTCTTCCATTTTATAAGAGGGACGGTTAGCAATGTACATCTTGATAGCTAGCTTTTCTTTGACGGCAACCGAATGACTTAATTTAATTGACTTTTCTTTGTCCCATTGTACCTCCAAGGGTTTCGATTCCTTTGAACGACAACCAAACAACAGAAATACTACTATAAAATAAACTATTTGCATAAGTTTATTCGAATGAGGAAAAAAATTCTGGAAATACTTTTTCAAATTGCTGAACGGCTTCTTGAATGGAACCATTGTGTTTACCTCCAGAAGCATTCGCATGACCACCCCCATGAAAATAAGTAGAAGCCATCACGTTTACAGCGTTTTCTTTTCCTTTAGATCGGAATGAAATTTTCACATAATTTTCATACTCTTGAAAGAGTAAGGCAATACGCATACCCACAATCGATAATGCAGTATTTACCAATCCTTCAGTATCTCCTTTTTGATAATTGTAGCGTTCTAATTCTTCTTGAGTCAAAGTGATATAAGCATACCTGTCTTTTTCGTTGACAACTAATTTATCGGAACATGCAAAACCTTTAAGTCGTAGACGATCTAATGTATTTACATCATTAATAGCCTCATGTATAAGCGAATGATTGATTTCAAACGTCAAAAGTTTTGCGATAATTTCATGCGTTCTAGGTTGAACCGATGGAAATCGAAAAGAACCAGTATCAGTCATGATTCCCAAATAGATTGAAACCGCCGCATTGACAGAAAAATGACTCATCCAATCAGCCCTTTCTATCAAATCAAAAACTAACTGACAAGTAGAACAAGACGAAGTATCTGAAAGCGTCAGATCGGTAAAATCTGCGGGCATCAAATGATGATCGATCATTATTTTTTTAGCAGTCGATTGCACCAAAATTGCTCCCATAGCATCACCTAGACGAGATGGCTCATTGTAATCCAAACTAAATATTAAATCTGCATTCAGTAGTCGATTCTTAACCAATAAATGATCGCCATCAAAATTTTCAATACAAGCAACATCTGGCACCCATTTAAGATAAGTAGGTGTAGGATCTGGATGACAAACCAC
>CAMCQL010000074.1 GCA_945877005.1 Chryseobacterium gleum | reverse complement strand
GCATGGGATTATATCAAAGATGAAGATGGTTTTTATCCTGTTGTTAGAACGATGGGTGAAATTGCAGGGACAACTTCAATTGCTGTTGCTGCAGAATTGCTTTCTTCTTTTGAAAACGGTAAGGGTGTAATGTTGGGTGGAATTGCAGGTGTGCAGCCAGCAGAAATAGTAATTATTGGGGCAGGTATTGTAGGTGAGTTTGCAGCACGTGCAGCTATAGGTTTGGGCGCTTCTGTGCGTGTTTTTGACAGTTCTTTATCCAGATTAAGAAGATTACAAAACAATTTGGGCCAGCGCGTATTTACGTCTGTATTGCAGCCGAAAGTACTAGGTAAATCGGTGATGCGTGCAGATGTGGTTATTGGTGCAGTGAGAGCTCCACTTGGAAGAACACCTTGTATTGTTACTGAGGAGATGGTGGAGGAGATGAAAGAAGGTTCTGTTATTGTGGATGTAAGCATTGATCAAGGGGGATGTTTTGAGACTTCTCGCGTAACAAATCATATCAATCCAACCTTTATTAAGCATGGTGTTGTTCATTATTGCGTTCCTAATATTGCGTCTCGTGTTTCAAGAACAGCTTCCTTTGCGCTTTCTAATATTTTTTCACCTATTTTATTAGAAATGGGTCAGCATGGTGGATGTAAAGAATTGATAAAAGACGATTTAGGTTTTAGATCAGGGGTTTACATGTATAAAGGTACCTTAACAAGTGAAGTTTTAGGAAAGGTATTTAATTTAAAATACAAGTCGATAGATTTATTAATGCTAGGCATGTAAATTCAATTGTTTGTTGGTTTAAATATGAGGATAGCGGTTATTGGAGGTGGTGCATCAGGTTTTTTTTCAGCGATTACAGCAAAACAAATGTATCCGACTGCTGAGGTAACGATATATGAAAAATCAGCAAAAATTCTTTCAAAAGTAAAAGTTTCAGGTGGAGGGAGATGTAATGTCACCCATGCATGTTTTGAAAATAAGCAATTAAGTACTTTTTATCCGAGAGGTGCAAATTTTTTAAGAAAAGCTTTTGAGCAATTTAACACTTTATCAACCGTTGATTGGTTTAAAATAAGGGGGGTTGAATTGGAAGTTTTATCAGATAATTGTATTTTCCCAAAGTCTAACTCTTCACAAACAATTATTGACTGTTTTGAAAATGAAGCACGAAAATTAGGTGTAAATTGGTTCATACAAACTCCAATTCTTTCAATAAAACCGAACCAAGATTTCAGTTTTGAATTAATTTCTTCCAATTCTTCAATTATTGTCGATCGGGTCATTTATACAATAGGTGGACAACCCAAAATGGCAACATTGGAATGGTTAACAGAATTAAATCATAGAGTTGTTCCTCCAGTTCCTTCTCTGTTTACGTTCAACATGCCGAACGAGTCGATTCGTGAATTAATGGGAATTGTGAATGAGTCCACTTCAGTGCGAATTGAAAAGAGTAAATGGATTGCCGATGGGCCATTACTAATTACACATTGGGGAATGAGTGGTCCAGCTATTTTAAAATTGTCTGCTTTTGCAGCAAGGGAGTTGGCTGAAAAAGAGTATCAATTCGCAGTCTTAATTAATTGGTTGGATCAAATGAAAGAGGAGGAATTAAGACAGATTCTTCAAGAAAATAAAGTGATTCATTCAGAGAAAAAAATATCAAATTATAACCCCTTTGGCCTAAAAACAAGGTTGTGGACATTTTTAATTTCAAAATCTGGTTGTATTGAGACTACTAGATGGAAAGATTTACAAGGGAAGTTATTAAATCGATTGGTCAATAACTTAATCAATGATCGTTATTCGGTAGAGGGTAAAACTACTTTTAAAGAAGAGTTTGTAACTGCAGGTGGGGTAGATCTATCATTGGTGGATGTTAAAAATATGCAAAGTAAAGTTATTCCTGGGTTGTTTTTTGCTGGTGAGGTATTAAATATTGATGGGGTAACTGGTGGATTTAATTTTCAAGCAGCATGGACAACCGCTTACATTGCAGGAAAAAATAGTGGATTAAATAAAGCTGAATAATTGGAATTGAATGATTACGAATATGAAAATAAGTCGTAACACAAAAAAATAAGCTAAATAACTAAATATTGATATTTATTTAATTTAAACAACAACAAATGAAATTATTATTTACTTCTTCAAATGAGCATAAGACTGCAGAAATCAGAAGTCAATTACCTGATTTTAAAATTTTAAACTTAAAAGATGTTGGCTGTGATGTCGATATTCCAGAGACGGCTTCTTCATTTGTTGGAAATGCTCGATTGAAAGCACGCTTTGGGATTGATAATTTTGGAGTGAATTGTTTTTCGGATGATTCTGGCTTAGAGGTATTTGCTTTAAATAATGCACCAGGTGTTTATTCAGCAAGGTATGCAGGACCTGAAAAAAATGATGAAGCGAATCTACAAAAACTATTGGAAACTTTAAAAAATGAAAATAACCGTGAAGCATGTTTTAAAACGGTCATTGTTTTGATATTAAACGAAGTAGAATATGTTTTTGAAGGGGTTGTAGAAGGAACTATTATTACTGAAAAAAGAGGCGATTTTGGTTTTGGTTATGATCCTATATTTATTCCAAATGGGTATTCAAAAACTTTTGCTGAAATGACAATGGATGAAAAATCGAATGTAAGTCACAGAGCTATTGCTGTTAAAAAAATGGTTGAATTCCTTCGAGTGAACCAATGATTTTTTATTAGAATTCTGTTTATCAATATAGTAAATGCATCTTTGATTTATCTTTCCATCCGGCTTGATATTCATATTCCACAAAAAATAGTTTAAGAGTAGCTTGATATTGATTTTCAGTGAAATAAACTTTTTTATCTGCAGTATATTGATTGTCCACAAAATACCAAATCCCTTTGTTTTGATTGGGTTGAAATTGGTTTTTTGATTTAAATACTTTTAAATCTGCTTGGTATTCATTTTTTACAACAAATACAATAACATCCGCAGAATAAGCTTCTTTGGTTGAAAATATCTTTTGACTGAAACTTAATCCTGAAAAGAGACAAGGTAGAATGAATAATAAATAGTTCATTTATAGTTGGTTTTTATTTGACGTTTTGTAAAAGCAAAATAAAAGATGCAATTGATTAGTAATCGGTAAAATTATGTTTAAAAATCAGGGCCACTTAACTTTTAATGTCCATCAATAATGGAACAATCTCTGAAAATGTTGGACGTTTCAATAGTTCTTCATTTAGACAGTACTGTTTGATTGCTGTTAGTTCTTTACTTGGAGCTTCTAATAGATCAATTAAATCATCCATTAAGTACCCAAATGCCCTAACGTCAATTCGTTCAATTTCATTGGTGTATAAAGAGGACGCGTAATAACTAGCAGCACCAAAGTCTCCTAAAAACGCATTGAAATTAATTGGATGATACAAAATATTATGGGCGTATAAATCACCGTGGGAAATTTTTTTAGCGTGTAAATGTTGCATCGCAGAAGCAATGCCTTTAAGCAATGTGATGAGTTGCTTCTGAGTCCATTTTTCATTTATTTTTAGCACGTCTCTCGTACATGAATCTAAGCTTGGCGGCAGACCTAAATTTTTAAATTCACTTGAAATGAAAGACATAATAAGTGCGTCTTTGTTTTGTTCTTTGTTTTTACTTTGAGCGATAAGTGGAACTAAATGGGGGTGTTTTCCGGCTAATAAAGAAATCTCAAGTTCATCTTTTGGATAACCATCACTGGTTAAATCTCCTTTAAATGTTTTAATTGCAATCTCTTTTTGAGATTGTTTGAAGTTTCCTTTTGAAATAATTCCAGATGCACCTTCGCCAAGCTGTTCTTTTAATTCAATTTCCTCCCAATTGATGTAAGGAAGTATATTATCTGTTTGATTGGAGTGTAAAGTGCTGAATGGATTTCCTTCAAAAGCTAACCAAGCTAATTTTGGAAGTGTAAAGAATACTGTTGGGAAATCAGTCAATTGATTTGCAGAGGCTCTAACTAATTCTAAATTTTTACATTTAGATATAGTTTCGGGTAGTTTTTTTATGTTATTACCTGCAAAGACAAACTTTTGTAAAAGTTGACAATTCCCAATACTCTCAGGGATTTCTTCAATTTTATTGTCCGTTAAAATCAACCATTTTAGTGAAATTGGAAATGAGTTTTCGTCAATCTTTTTGATTTGATTTGATTTAAAAGCAATCATTTTTAAGTGCTCAAAATTTGCAAGAACTGAGGGGAATGCACTGAATTTATTGAATGAAAGAAATAATATTTTTAATTTTTTAAAGTCGGTGATTGTACTTGGTAATTCAGTGAGTTCGTTATTTGAAAGATCAATGATTTCAAGACTTTCTTTTTGGTTAAATAGTTCCTCAGGAAAAGCGGTTAATTTTGCATCAATAATTTTAGCGTGCCTAACGCTATTTGAGGGTGAATTCAAAAGTTCTTCTAGTGTATGTGCAGTCATGTCTAAAATTTAAGCAAAAAAAAGAGGTCGGATAACCGACCTCAAAAGTAAATAAATCAATTAACAAAAAAACTATGCTTGTTTTACGTTGACTGCATTTAAACCTTTTTTTCCTTCCTGAAGTTCGAATGTCACAACATCGTTTTCTCTGATTTCATCAATTAAACCTGTAACGTGAACAAAATATTCTTTGTTCGAATCTTCCTCTCTAATAAAACCAAAACCTTTAGTCTCATTAAAAAATTTTACTGTACCTTTATTCATGATGCAATAATAAGTATAATCAGAATAGGTTGTATATAAAATGGTAGTTTTTTTTTAAAAAAATGTAAAAAACTTGAATTATACGATCAACTTGTGAGTAATAATATGATTAAGTACTTATATTTGTGAGTAAATGTAACCTTGAGCATGTTAAATAAAATCAAAGGAATGACACGTAAAATCGCCCCTTATTTTGTTGATTTCTGGCAATATTTGGTAATTGTTCTTCTTTTTGTGCTTGCTCTTATTTTTTATTTATAAACTTCAACTAAGGTCCTTTGAACTTTAATGTAGACATATCAGTAGTAATTCCATTGTTCAATGAGGAAGAATCCTTAATTGAGTTGCATAAATGGATTCAGTCAGTCATGAGTGAAAATAATTTTTCATATGAGGTGATTTTCATAGATGACGGAAGTAAAGATGGATCTTGGAATGTCATCAAACAATTAAGTAGTGAAAACAGATGCGTTAAAGGCATTAAATTTCAAAGAAATTACGGTAAATCAGCAGCACTTCAAAAAGGTTTTGAAAAAGCAACTGGTCGCGTTGTAATAACCATGGATGCCGATTTACAAGATAGTCCAGATGAAATCCCTGCGTTGTATGAACTGATCGTTAACTCTGACTTTGATCTTGTTTCTGGTTGGAAAAAAGAAAGACACGACCCACTTTCTAAAACTATTCCCACTAAATTGTACAATTGGGCTGCTCGCAAAATAACGGGTATTTATTTACATGATTTTAATTGTGGTTTAAAAGCGTACAAACTTGAGGTGGTTAAGAGTATTGAGATTTATGGGGATATGCATCGTTATATTCCCCCGCTCGTTAAATTTGCTGGTTTCAGTAAGATTGGTGAAAAAGTAGTGCAACATCAAGCTAGAAAATATGGGTATTCAAAGTTTGGATTTAATCGATTTATTCACGGTCCATTAGATTTGTTAACCGTTGCGTTTATGGGTAAATTTGGTAAAAAACCAATGCATTTCTTCGGGACGATAGGTATGTTGTTGTTTATCATTGGTTTTTCATTCGCATTTTACTTAATTATTGATAAACTTTTCCTGCATAAAACATCTAAACTTTTAGTTGACAGAACAGAGTTTTTACTAACCTTGTTTTGCATGGTATTAGGAGTTCAGTTCTTTTTAGCAGGATTCATAGCTGAATTAATTGGTGGGAATTCGGCAATTAGAAATAATTATTTGATTGAAAGTGAACTCTAATAGTTGGTTAGCAGAGGTTGACTCAAGTTGGACTCTTTTTTTAGATAGAGATGGTGTGATCAATCAACGTAATTTTGATGGTTATATCCAGGGTGTTTTAGATTTTGTTTTTATGGATGGAGTGCTTAATTCGTTAACGTATTTTGCAACCATTTTTCAGAGAATTATCGTTGTTACCAATCAACAAGGAGTTGGTAAAGGAGAGATGAGTTTAGAGCAGTTAACGTTAATTCACCAACATATGTTGAATGAAGTGTCAGCTGCTAAGGGAAGGATTGATGAAGTTTTTGCTGCAACTAGTTTGAAGAATTCGGAGTTAAAAGAACGAAAACCTCATCCTTTTATGGCTTTACAAGCAAAAAATAAATTTCCAGAGATTGATTTTAATAAATCAATTATGGTAGGCGATACCGATTCAGACATTCAATTTGGCAAGAATTTAGGTATGAAAACTGTTGTTATCAAAAGTCGCGAGCAAATTCTTTTTCAGCCAGATCTTGCATTAGAAAGGTTGGATCAGTTAGTTTTTTAATTTTATAATTAGCATATGAAGTCTATTGTAGTTTTGTTTTGTTTCATAGTATCACAACTAATGTTTGCCCAAAATAAAGTGGACGATAAAGGAAAAAAACAAGGAGAATGGGTTAAAACGTACCCGAATTCAAAATCAGTCGAGTTCAAAGGACAATTTAAAGATGATCTTCCCTACGGTGAGTTTATTTATTTTTTTCAAACGGGAAAAATAAAAGCAAGAACCAATTTTATTTATAATACTGGTATTTCGTATTCTGTGCTTTTTCATGAAAACGAAGTGATACTTGCAGAGGGTAAATTTATTGGAAAAGAAAAAGACAGTACATGGACTTTTTATGGCAATCGAGGACACCTAGGATTGATTGAAAATTATAAAAAGGGTGTATTGCACGGAAAGAGAACTGTTTTTTATGTCCCTGAAAATTTAAGAGATACGACTAATCGTGTTTCCCAAATGAGTAATTACAAAGATGGTATTCGAGATGGTGGATTTATTGAATATTTTGATAACGGTGTGTTAAAACATTCTTCCAATTATGAGAAAGGGAAATGTGTAGGAGATGCCTTAAGTTACCATCCTAATGGAAAACTAATGATTAAAGATACTTTTTTGAATGGAGCAAAGGAAGGTTGGTGCTATGCATTCAATGAAGAAGGAGTTGAATCAGGGAAAAGTTATTTTCATTCAGGAAAAAGATTATCGGAAGAAGAATTACAAAAATTTTTAAAGAAAAAAACTCAAAAGAAATGATTCAATTTCGAATTAGCTGTTTCGTTTCTTTGGGTATGATTTCACTCGTTGTTCTTGGGTGTAAAAAAGACATTTCTAAACCACTTTCATTAGATGCATCCATTTCAAAGGATGAGTTACTTTATATTGATGGGGATGATAGTAAGGTTTACGAAGTGCAACATATAGTTCATGATGATGAGGTAGATAAACACGACACGATAACTTATCTTTTGAAACAAGAGTTGTATGATACTTTTATTGATAATTCTAATACAATCAATAAAGTTGTGAATTACTATAAATTTGATTCTTTTTCGTCTTCTTGGGTATTTTATAAAAAAGGAACGTTCAGTATAGTGGGGGATTCCTGGGTAAAAAAATTAGACAATATATCTAGGGTTGCTCTTAAATTTCCTTTTTCTACTTCGATAAATTGGAATGCATTTCCATACAATGACATACCACCAGTTCAATTAATGTTCAAACAACTGCATCAGAAAGTCTCTTTAAGCGGGGTGGAGTATGATTCAACTTTGACAATTGGTGCAACCCCTTTTTATACGTTGGTTGATTTTAAAAAACAATTTGAAATCTACGCGAAAAATAAAGGGATGATTTATAGTTATTATAAAGATCTTATAATTAGAAATTTTGACACATTGAACGTTCGTTTAGGTGAGGAGTGGTATTACACATTAAAAAATAAATAGTCAAAATTCAATCAAAAAGAAATTGCTTTTGAGCTTGTAATTTATCAAAAAGAAAAAGTACAGGCAGTTAGAAGGATTATTTGCGAAAAAAAACAGCATGATTTTGAATGCGTTTACTCTTATTCAATACACATTCAATTTTAAATATTCCTTCTTTTTCCCTACATTTGCATTTTACAATTAGTTACCATTATGTTTGAAAATTTATCGGAAAAGTTTGAAAGAGCCTTTAAAGTATTAAAAGGTCAAGGACAAATTACAGAAATTAACGTTGCTGAAACATTGAAAGAAGTTAGGCG
>CAMCQL010000073.1 GCA_945877005.1 Chryseobacterium gleum | reverse complement strand
TCAGAAAAAGCAACCGAGATTAAAGCGCATGATTCAGCTAATTGGACTTCCCAACTATGATACAAACCGACTTTAAAAGGACTTTCTATCGAATTTAATATAGGCGAAGGATGAATAATCGAGACCAATTCCTGTTTCCCATGCTTCACTTTTTTTTGATTCACTAATTTACCGCCAAAAAAAGTGCCGATTGCTTGCATACCTAAACAAACCCCCAATATTGGCTTAAGTAAATAAAATTCAGAAATTACCTCCATCAATTTTCCAGACTCTTCTGGCAAACCTGGACCTGGTGACAATACAATCGCATCGTACTTTGAAATAGTTTTAAAATCAAGCTCATCGTTTTTGACAACATCAACGAAACAATCCAATTCTTCAAAATAGTGGACTAAATTATAAGTAAATGAATCATAATTATCGACGATCAATAAATGCATAGAAAAACATTTTTTTTGTAAACTTGTACAAAGTTATGTTTTTAAATAAAAATGATGAATTTAATACGTCATTGCATTTAAAAAATCAGGAAAGAAAACCAACATAAATTATTAACAAACATGAAACACGCATTTAAAATACCTGGGGCACCTGCACCGATTGGTCCCTATAGTCCAGCAATTTTGAAGAACGACACCCTTTATGTAAGTGGTCAAATTCCAACAAACCCATTAACTGGAGAATTGACATTAACTTCTATCGAAGCTGCAACGAAACAAATAATGGATAATATCGGACTTTTATTAGGTGAAGCTGGAATGACTTATTCAAACATTGTAAAGTGCACCATCTTTTTAACAGACCTAGAAGACTTTACAAAGGTAAATGGGGTTTATGGTGGTTATTTTGAATCATTACCTCCCGCAAGAGAAACTGTTCAGGTAAGCCGACTTCCTTTAAATGTTCCGATTGAAATATCTTGTATTGCAATTAAGTAAGAGTAACTAAAAATCACCATTAAATACACAATTCAATTGAAATTATCAATAGTTATTGTCAATTATAATGTCGCTTACTTTCTTGAGCAATGCCTAAACTCAGTTTTTAAAGCATTGCAACACATTGAAGGGGAAGTTTTTGTTGTCGACAATAACTCCATTGATAACTCAGTTGAAATCATCCAACAAAAGTTCCCGAACGTTCGATTCATTCAAAACAAAGAGAATGTTGGTTTTTCTAAAGCGAACAATCAAGCAATCAAATGCGCAAAAGGAGAATATATTTTATTATTGAATCCAGATACGGTTGTGGAAGAAACCACTTTTGTTAAAACAATCAAGTTTTTTGACAACCATCCCAAAGCGGGGGGACTCGGAGTAAGAATGTTAGATGGGAAAGGAAAGTTTTTACCTGAATCTAAACGAGGTCTTCCTTCACCTGGAGTAGCTTTTTCAAAAATAATTGGATTAAGTAAATTATTTCCTAATTCGAAAATATTTAATCGTTATCACCTGGGTTATCTCTCTGAATTTAAAACACATAAAGTTGATGTTTTAAGTGGTGCTTTTATGATGATTAGAAATGAAATTATTCAAAAAATTGGAGCGCTCGACGAATCATTTTTTATGTATGGAGAAGACATTGATTTATCCTACAGAATTCAATTAGCGGGATATGACAACTATTATTATCCAGAAACAAGCATCATCCATTACAAAGGAGAAAGTACAAAAAAAAGTTCCGTGAATTATGTCTTTGTTTTTTACAACGCAATGATCATTTTTGCAAACAAACATTTCTCTTCAAAGAACGCTCGTCTTTTTAGTTTATTAATCAATATGGCTATTTATTTAAGAGCCAGTATTGCGTTATTTCAACGTTTTATTCGAAAGGCAACCCTCCCACTATTTGATGGTGTTTTATTAATTTCAGGCCTTTATTCCTTAACAATTTACTGGAAAAACAATGGAATTGAATTCCCTTTACAATTAATCAAGTTTGCTTTACCAATCTACACAGGAATATGGATGCTAGCCAATTATTACCAAGGAACTTACGATAAACTTATACGAATCAAAAAAATCATCGCAGGCACCTTTATTGGAACTTTCTGTATACTAGCACTATATGCTCTACTACCAAAATCACTGCAATTTTCAAGACTATTTATCATTGCAAGCACATTGTTTGTATGTTGTTATTTTATTCTGAGCAGGTATCTGTTACAGTTATTTTTCAAATCCAATTTCGCTATTAACGAGGCAGCTCCAAAAAAAATAATTATTGTTGGTTCAGAAAATGAATCGCTAAGAGTTTCTAAAATTCTTCATCAAGTTTACCCTTCTCTTGAAACTATTTTCTTTGTAGCGCTATCTTCGGATTTAAGAGAGACATCGCCTATTGGAGATTTATCTCAACTTGATCAAATCACCTATATTCATAAAATCAATGAAGTTCTTTTTTGTGCTAAGGACGTTTCTGCACAACAGATTATTCACTGGATGTCAACACTTGGTAATAGCGATATTGAATTTAAAATCGCACAACCGGATGCTCTTTTCATCATTGGAAGTAATTCTACAGAATCAAGCGGTGAATTCTACAGTTTAGAAATACATGAGATTAGTAAAGCAGAAAACAAAAGAAAAAAAAGAACCTTAGACCTGCTATTTTCAATGTTTTTCTTTCTCACATTACCGATTACAATTTTTTATTTTAAACAAAAAAAAAACCTACTTATAAACATCATTGATTGCTTTCTAGGAAAAAAAACATATGTTGGATACAACCTACAAAACTCTGGTCACCCACTCCTTCCAAAGTTAAAATTAAGTATCTTACATCCGATTCCAAATTCAGAGAGTTCAGATGATTTACTTGAAAAAATAAATCTAATCTACGCAAGGGATTATTCTATATGGAAAGACATAGAAATAATTCAAAAAAAATGGAAACAGTTGGACAGAAAAATAGTTTAATTGAATAATGCGCTTTTCTTTAAACAATCCTCTTTTACTTAACATTTGCATACAATTTCACGTCTTCTAACGTAATCTTATCGCCTGCTAAAATCACTAATCTTTCAATCATATTTCTTAATTCTCGAATATTCCCTGTCCATTGAATAGATTTCATTGCATCTAAAGCATTAGAATTAAATTGTTTTAAAGGCACACCATGATCGTAACAGATCAAGTTCAAAAAATAATCTGCTAAAATTGGAATATCTTCCATTCGTTGATTCAAATCTGGAACATGAATTACAATGATGGCTAAACGATGAAACAAATCTTCCCTAAATCTGTGTTCTTTAATTTCTTTCCACAAATCTTTATTCGTAGCCGCAATAACTCGACAATCAATTTTTATGTCTTTTTCACCACCGACTCTTTGAATTACATTCTCTTGCAACGCACGTAACACCTTCGCTTGAGCAGCAGCACTCATATCTCCTATTTCATCCAGAAATATAGTCCCGCCAGATGCTAACTCAAATTTACCTTTCTTTTCTTTATTCGCTGATGTAAAAGCACCTTTCTCATGACCAAAAAGTTCACTTTCAATCAATTCAGAAGGTATCGCAGCGCAATTTACTTCGATGAAAGGCATTTTATTTCGTAACGATTTCTCATGCAAAGATCTTGCTACTAATTCTTTTCCAGTACCATTAGACCCTGTAATTAAAACTCGTGCATCAGTAGGTGCTACTTTATCAATCAATGCTTTGATACGATTAATTTCAGCTGAATCACCAATTATACTACTGCCTTTAATTTTTTTAATAGAAGATTTAAGCACTTCAGTTTGAACTACCAAATGATTTCTTTCTCTTGCATTTTTTAAGGTGACTAAAATCCGATTTAAATCTAACGGTTTTTCAATAAAATCAAACGCTCCTTTTTTTATTGCTTCGACAGCAGTTTCAATCGTACCATGCCCGCTTATCATCACAACAGGAAGACCTTCGTGACATTGGAGAATCTGTTCCAATACCTCAACACCATCCATCTTAGGCATTTTTATGTCGCAAAAAACTAAATCAATGGATTGTTGTTTCATAATTGATAAGCCAGACTCGCCATCTTCTGCATCAACAACATTAAAACCTTCAAACTCTAAAATCTCTTTTAACGCATTTCTTATGCTTCGTTCATCATCAATGATTAAAATATTTTTCATTACAAATAATCTTAAAATAAAATTAACTATGATTTTTAGCTCAACAATTACAAAGGCTTTAAATCATTATTAAGGATTTAGTCGCTTAGTGACGTAGCTTTCCACTTTCGTAAAAAAATCAGCAGGTAACATTGTTCTCCACTCCTCGTCTTCTAACTCGCCTCCCATAACAAAGTAACTGTCCAAATGTATTTTTGTAAATTCACGAATAACGTGATCATGAAAATTAACTAAAGCAATCCAGCCATCTTCAACTTCATCGAACCATTCTTCGTAATAACAATCGTCAGAGTAATGAAAATTCAAAACATTTTCTCCAATTAAAATAAACTTATCAATACCTTGATTCATAATTGGCTCAATAATATCACGCTTAAAAGTCATGATATCATTTTCTATCGCGTCATTCCACTCTCCTATCATTTCAATAATAGCAAAACATTCTTCATAGTCTACAAAAAGAATCTTAATAAAGAGTGTAGGAGATCCTATTGAATCCCACTGTGGGTGAATCACATAATTATAAATATGATCTGTAAACGTAAACTCGCTGTAATCTCTTCCGAAAAAAGGAGATGCACTATCTTCCGAGGATATATAATAACCTCTCCAATTGTAAAATGGCTCGATAAAATGCATTCAATTGTAATTAGTTGAAATAATTGTAATCGATATTCACACTATAAAATACCTAGTCAATTTAAAATTTAATGAGCTTAATTTGATTTCCTTAATTCAGCTAGTGTATAGAAAAAAACTAAACCATAACCAACAGCCAACATCAAATGAAAAGGAACCATTCCTAAATCTTGATACAATGCTCTATTGATAGCCGTAAATCCAAACATCACCATTAATAATCCTTCTCCAATCGTCAGCAATGAAATACTTTTTTTATCGTATTTATTTCCTTTGAACTCACTTTTAGTCACAACATTAAACTTAGGGGTTCTTACAAAAGAACTCTTTATACCCAAATAACCTTCAATTACTGCGATTGTATTGCTCAAAGACAATCCCATGGACACAATTAAAAACTGAACAAAACGACCGAAAAAACGAAACATTGAACCAAGCGTGTTATTTGTTTTATCTCTATAAGACAACCAATAATAATACATTAAAAACAATGTACTTATGATAAATACTGAACCAAATTTGATGTAATAATTCAAATCTGAAAAACTATCCTTTATGTGTAATACAGGCACACTCAAAATAGATAAGGTCAATATAAATAAAAACACAGATGAATTGAACAAATGGGAAAGTGCGTGAACTTTATCACCAAACTTTACGTTTTCAGCACCAATAATTCTCCTCCACATTTTTATAAAACATTCGGCACCACCTTTCATCCAACGATGTTGTTGATTTTTAAGTGCAGACATTGTAATTGGTAATTCAGCAGGAGAAATTACATTTTCAAGATATTTAAATTTCCATCCTTTAATTTGTGCTCTGTAACTTAAATCCAAATCTTCGGTTAATGTATCATGTTCCCATCCGCCTGCCTCTTCAATACATTTTTTTCTCCATATTCCAGCTGTACCATTAAAATTAATGTAATGGCCTGAGCTATTTCTTCCTCCTTGTTCAATTGCAAAATGTCCGTTCAAACCAAAAGCCTGAAGTTCTGTTAAAATTGAATAATCTTTATTTAGATGTCCCCATCGAGTTTGAACAACACCTATAGAATCATTTTGAAAATAAGGCATTGTTTTAAGTAAAAAATCTTTTTCTGGAACAAAATCCGCATCAAAAATAGCGATAAAATCACCTTCAACTTTATCCATTGCAGCATCTAAGGCACCGGCTTTATATCCTGTTCTATCAACTCTATGTATGTGTTTGATATTTACTCCTTGTGCTAGAATTTGAGCAACTTTTTTCGCAATTACATCTTTGGTTTCATCGGTTGAATCATCTAATACTTGTATTTCAAATTTGTCTCGTGGATATTCAAATTCAGCTGCTGATTCAATAATACGCTCTGCAACATACAATTCATTATACATTGGTAACTGAATTGTAACGCTCGGCGCTTTATTTATATCCATTTCAGGAGTACGTTCATCTGCTCTTTTTTTCCTTGTTTTAGCATATGCAACTGAAAGAGATAATTGCAGAACACTGTAGAAAAAAATTAAAACCAAACATATTGCATAAATCACTAATATTATTTTAGCAGTTAAATGTGACCAAAAATGTTCTTTTCCAAAAGCATCCCCCCAATTAAACATCCAACTCACTTTCAACCGAATAGGGAATGGTGTAAATGTATAATGTTCTTTATGTGCTGCTGTCAATTCGAATTTATAACTAACTTTTTCATAATTCTTATCCGTGATTACAACGTGATATTTACCCAATGGTACATTTTTAAACTTAAAGTAACCTGAGTCATCAGTTTCATTCAAATAAACTTTCTTTGTCTTATCATTTTGAATAACTAATTTTACTTCATCAACTTCACGTTCAGTTTGTTGATCAAACAATTTACCTTCTACCTTCTTACACACTTGTGCATTTGCAGTGCTTACAGAAAAAAATAGAAGTAGTACCAATAAGAATCGTAACATAATTAATTAAGAAATTTGTATTAACAATTTATAATAACAAAAAGAACAAATATAATTTTAATAATTCTAAATAAAAACATTTCTGTTTTATGAATTACGTTTATTTAAGATTTACTTATTCCTTTAAATTTATATTTTAGAAAATTTACCTCAGAATATTTCAAATTCTTGTTTAAAATCTGCAATTAAAAAAGCGGAGAATATTATTACTTCTCCGCTTTCATTTTATTTATAAAAATCTGTTTATTCTTTCGTATTAAAGAAATCAAGGAAACTTCAACACAAACTCAGTTCGTCGATTGACTTGGTGGAGTTCTTCCGAACATTCGATACCGTCGTCACAGTGATTTAACAATTTCGTTTCTCCGTAGTTCTTCACTTCCAATCGGTCGCGCGTGATTCCTTTTGATACAATGTAGGTCATACAACTTGAGCTACGTGCAGCTGATAATTTCATGTTGTACTCATCACTACCCCTTGCATCCGTATGTGAACTGATGTCCACCTTAACGCTTTTGTTTTCTTTCAAGAACATCACCAATGTATCCAACTCTGCTTTTCCGATTTTACTCAATGTCGCTTTGTTAAAATCATACAAGATATTGTCCAATCGTACCATTGGTGCTCCAGGTGTTTTTCTGATTTGAATATCTTGTTGCAGCTCTTTGTCCCTGATTTTTGTATTGATCAATGTTCCCGTTGGATCATAACCTACCTTACTTGTGGTGAATTGATATTCTCTATCACGGATTAGGTCTACATTGATTTTTCCATCTTTATCAGCTATCAACTCTGTGATTTTTCCTGTCGTTAAATCTTTGATCTCGACTTTAGCCCCAGCAACCACATTTCCGGTTTCTTTGTCGGTTATCGTACTGCTAAAGGCAATGGTTTTTGAAATGTCTTCTGACAAAGTAAATTCTTTCTGAACCACTTCTGCTTGGATTTTTCCTTCTGTATTGAAATCTTCAATTGTTCCCGCGTAGCCTGGTTTGTCTAATTTGAGTTTGTAGGCTTGATTGGGCTTTCCTTTAAACACAAATTGTCCTGATGCATCTGTCAATAAACTATCCACTAACTTATTGTCTTTATCGTAAATCTTTACTGTCACATCCGCCAATCCATCACCTGTGGTTCCAACTACTTTCGCTTGTAGCTCAATGATTATCTCTTTTATACTTACGGCATAGATTCTATCGATGAAATCGCCACGATTACTTGCAATATATCCACTCTTTTCATCTTGGTCTACAATAAATGAAAAATCATCCCCATGACTATTCAAAGGATAACCCGCATTCTTCACACTCACAATGTCTAGTCCTTGTAATTCCGCTTCGTAAACATCCAACCCTCCTAATCCTAAATGGCCCTTACTCGCAAAATACAATTTACCTTGCTTTTCGTATGGAAACATCTCATCAAATGACGTATTGACTTGGGGTCCTGCATTAATTGGTTCACTCCAGCCTGTTTGATCCTTGACACAATACCATAAATCTAAGCCCCCTAAACCGCCATCGCGATTGGAGACAAACCA